>JASGCW010000010.1 GCA_030053945.1 Limnohabitans sp. | reverse complement strand
ACATTTATTATTTGCTTTAATCATAGTAATCTGTGGCAATTTTTTAAACGCGAATCCCGTGCTAATTCATCTCTCCTCGTAACGAAGTTTCATAAATAGTCTTAAAATCAGATGATGCTATATTTTGCCCTAACATATACATTAGTTTTGTTATTGCAGCTTCTGTAGTAATATCTTTACCAGAAATAACTCCTATTTGCTTTAACTGTGAACTAGTTTCATATTTTCCCATATTGACACTACCTCCTGAACATTGCGTCACATTTACAATTTGGATACCTTTTTGAATAGCTTGTTCCAACAAATTTACGAACCAATTTTCTGTAGAGGCATTTCCTGATCCATACGTCTCTATAACTACTCCTTTTAAATTCGGGATTGTTAAAATTGCTTCAACTACATTCTTATTAAGTCCAGGGAAAATTTTTATAATAGCTACATTATCATCAAATGTAGTGTGTACTAACAATTCTTTGTCTCTTGGATGCAATAACAATTGTTGGTTCACATTCAAATGCACTCCAGATTCGACTAAACAAGGAAAATTAGGAGAAGTAAAAGCATTGAAATGTTCGGCGCTAATTTTTGTGGTTCGATTACCTCTATACAATTTGTATTCAAAATAAAGACAAACCTCATTAATTACTGGTTTGTTATTTTGCTGTAAAGATGCTACTTGTATAGCCGTAATTAAATTCTCTTTTGCATCTGTACGAAGATCACCTATTGGCAGTTGAGATCCAGTAAAAACAACAGGTTTTTGAAGGTTTTCCAACATAAAACTCAATGCTGAAGCCGAATAGGACATCGTATCTGAACCATGTAATATGACAAATCCGTCATACATATCATAGTTATCCGAAATAATGTTTGCCATTTTGTTCCATTCCTGAATATTCATATTTGATGAATCGATTGGTTCGTCAAATGAAACTGTGGCAATTTCGCAGTCTAATAATTTTAATTCTGGAATATTTTTAAGCAACTTATTAAAATTGAACGCTTTTAATGCACCAGATTCCGCATCTTTTACCATACCGATGGTTCCACCTGTATAAACTAATAAAATTTTTGGCTTAGAAATTGTCATAATATTTCAGTTTATTCACCACTGGATTAGCATACATAGCAAGGAAACCTTCAACCATTTGTTGATTTTTACTATCAATACGCATTTCTAAACGACGCTCAAAGACAGATTTTTCTTGTTCAGAATATTTATCTTTGAATCTGTCTGTTTTATAAAGTAAATCGTAGGCAATAAAATTTGTTGGCCACAAGTGATATGATTTCAAAATAGAATCATCAATTAATTGTGTCAATGCCTGTATTTGTTTATTAGAATTTGTATTTTCAGCTTTTATAATATCTAATTCTTCGTTCAAAACATCACCTACATGAATGTGAATATGCTTTTTCTGACCAATAACACCGCTTAAAATATTATTAAAATCTTCATTTGAGCTTTTCACATATACTTCCTTATTTGCTTCAGCCATTAACTGAGGCATTTTTAAAGCATCTGTTGGATCATATTCGTATGAGATTGATACTGGAACTACTTTTATTTCTTTAAAATAATCTATAATATTTTTTTCGCCGGATGCCATTGCTAACATCTTCAAAACTCCTGAATGTGTGGCATCATTCCCGTCTTTAGTTCTTCCTTCACGTTGAGCAATCCAAACGGAGCGATTTTCGCGTAAAAGTAACTGAGCAATATATTCTGACATTAATTGAGAACTCTGTAATAATTCTCTTGGTGGAAGTCCTCTTTGTACGATAAAATTTCGATTAAGCCTTGAAAGAGATCTCAAAAAATCTTTTTTTACCAAGTTGTCACCTATAGCCGAAGCGGTCATCACTAATCCGAAATCAAACAGAGCAATATTTAATAAAGAGGTATCTAAAATAATATCTCTGTGATTTGAAATAAACAAATAAGACACATTTGTTTCTAATTTTTCAAAACCAGAAGTAGAAAGACCATCGGAACTTTTTTGCAATACTTTCTGAATCGCTTCATAAATAAAATTACATTGAAAATCACGAATAGAATGTGTTTTTTGTAATTGTGATTTCCATTCGTTTTCATCTATATCAGGAAAAGTAAACTGCATCATCGCTTTTAATATAGGATGATTTATACCACTTTTTATTGCTTCATTTACTTCAGAATCATAAAACGGACGAATCGAGTCGAATTTTGACATTTCAAGTTTTTATATTTGACTTACAAATGAACGGATTTTTTTTTAAACTTCTATTAAGAGACTGTTATATTCCAAAAACTTCTTTTGAATTTTCAGTGGTAATGCGAGCAACTTCATCAATCGGTAACCCATAAATCTCTGTTAATTTCTGAGCTACCAAAGCCACATAACTACTTTCATTTCGTTTACCGCGATGGGGCGCTGGAGCTAAATAAGGTGAGTCAGTCTCTAAAACAATATGTTTGATGTCTATTTGATTCAAAAACTGATCAATCTTCCCATTTTTAAAAGTAACAACACCACCTATCCCTAATTTCATCCCATAGGAAATCGCTTTTTGAGCTTGTTCATAATCTCCAGAGAAACAATGAAAAATTCCATATAAGCCCTCCCCTTTTTCTAATTCAAGCACTTCAAAAATTTCATCGAAAGCATCTCTACAATGAATATTGATAGGTAATTTATATTTTTTTGCCAATTGAATTTGACGCTGAAAAGCTATTTTTTGTATTTCTAAAGTAGTTTTATCCCAATACAAATCTATTCCTATCTCTCCTACAGCATAAAAATTTCTTTTCTCAAATTCGTTTTCAACAAAGGTCAATTCTTCCAAATAAGTTTCTGGCTTCACATAACAAGGATGCAATCCCATCATCAGAAAAATATTGTCAGGATATTGTGTTTCTAAGCTATACATCCTTTCTGCGTAGGTGGAATCGATAGCGGGAATAAAAAAACGGGTTACACCTTTGTCAATAGCATTTTGAATCATTTGTTCTCTATCTTCGGCAAATTGTGAAGAATATAAATGAGTGTGCGTATCTGTAAGAATCATTTCAAAATATTTGGCTGCAAAGGTAATGGGATTTTATTAAAAGAAAAAAGATGACTTCAATTCTGCAAGTCATCTTTTTGTTTTATAAATCATTCAAAAGTTTTTGAGCATTATCATAATCTTCGCTACCTTCAGGTATTTGCTTAAGGTATTTTATACACTCCTCTTTATTTTTTTGCTTCAATTGTGAAAGCGCTAAATACCAAACTGCTTTTTCTTTATAAACAGAATTTCCATTTTTCAATTCATTAAAATATTCTTCAGCATTTACAAATTGATTTTGCTCCAAAAGTGAAATTGCATAAAAATACTTGATTTCAACATTATTTTCTTTCTTCAAAATAGCTTCTAATTCTATTACAGCTTCTTTATAATTTTTTAGATTAAATGCATCTTGAGCCGCTTTTAGATTGGCATCATTTGTTCCTCTTTCAACAAAAGAAGCCACTTCATGCTGACTAAAATCTGAATATTCTGGCATATCATTTTGCATTAAAAACCAAATTCCAAAAAACAACGTAATTGAAGCCGCAATGGCATATTTCCAAGGTTGGAAGCGTATCACTTTTGTTGTCTGATTAGCCTGAGAAAAATGTTCATTAGAAATCTTTTGAAGATTTTGCTTGAAGTTTATGCTCTCCTCTGAAAATTTCTGATTAAGAAAATCTGAATTCTCTCTATAAATTTTAAACTTTTCAGAAAGATCTCCATCATTCTTAAGTTGGTTTTCAAGACTGATTTTATCCTCATTTGATAACTCATTTTGAAGATAGGATTCAAATACTGTATAAATTTCTTCGTTCATAAGTCACGATTTAAGTGATTTGTATACTTTAGATTCCTGAATCATTGTTGTTAATTGACCTGTACATAATGATTTTTTCTTACGCACATAGGCATAAGTAACATTTAGTTTTTGGGCTACTTCTTCCATAGATTTTAAACTAAAACTTAGCCT
The DNA here is from genome assembly GCA_030053945.1 of Limnohabitans sp. Classification (GTDB taxonomy): domain Bacteria; phylum Bacteroidota; class Bacteroidia; order Flavobacteriales; family Flavobacteriaceae; genus Flavobacterium. Next base: position 71,742 of record JASGCW010000010.1, on the reverse strand, counting down.
TAATACTTCTTGACACTTCTCTCCTAATTTCTGAAACATTTCTTCAAACAAATTTTGTTTGGCTTCAAATTGTTCAGATTGATCTACTAGTTCTAAAACCGATTCATCCTTATATACATTTTCACTCTGATTTGTTACCTCTTTATTAGAAGATTTTTTTAATTCGTTTATCCACCTTCTTTTACACAACAATAAAAAATAAGCTTCAAAAGGACAACTGAGCACTAGCCCTTTGGTTTTTGCTTGGTTGTAAATGGTAATTAAAGTTTCCTGAATGACATCTTGAGCATCATCTTCATTTCCAGAATTATTTTTTATGTAATAAATTATTTTAGGAACAAACCTTTTATAAATCTCTCTAATAATTGCAGAATCATTAGCAAGTAACCCTTGTATATACCTATTGTCTTCGTGCATAAAAAATTTTATTTAAAAATAGGGTAACAATTTTAAAAGCATCTTGATGTAGTTATAAATCAGTTCTTTTAAAAACATTGAAATGTACCACATAAATTAAAAATTACAAAATGAGGTAACAAATTTTAAAAAGCTTGATATAAAGTTGAACATCTAAAAAAAGAAATTATGAAAACAATAATGAATTACAAAAAAGAGAAATTGTATTTACCTTTGTTAAGCATTCCATTTACGCTATTATTAACTTGTTGTACTCCAAACAATCCAACACCAACTCCTCTACCTCCACCTGTTTGTAACACAAGTAATACAGACTTTCAACAAATTTACAGCAATCTATTGGCAACAGCCAACCATGTAAACATTAACTCGTTTGACACTGAGATTCACGAATATACTTTTACATTATCTGCTAATAAAGCTCTTTGTAGTGTAGGATATCAAAGTCAAGCAGCAATAAGTACTGTTCCTTATAAAATAGAATTACTGGATGCTTCAAACAACATTTTGTATTCAGGAAATCATACATTCTCTCCTACAATGACAAGTTATGTTTCAATAGCTCCAATCAATCTTACAGCTGGACAATCATATACTATAAGACGAACAATGCTATTGTCCAATGCAGGAGGTTTATTCTCAAACATTATTGGCAGATTGGTACGAAACACTAGCGGTACCATAAGTTTTCCAACAACATCAGGAATAATGACTATAACTGGATCTAAGTTTTATCAAAATGGAGGTCCATTAATTAATGCAGGAGTACCTTACATAGACCTTGCTTTTCAATAATCTTTTATTAAAAAACTAAAATTAAAAATCATGAAAACACAAATTAAAAAAATCGGATTATTATTAGTGACATCATTTTCACTATTAAGCTGTAGTAAAGACAATGAAGTTAATGAAACTGTAGCAGTTTACAAACCTACAGCTCAAAAACTAAGAACACTTAGAGATGACGCTTTAGGAACTGTTACACAAAACTTCACTTTAACTAGTGGAAATAATTCACAACAATTCACAAGTACTAAAGGTGTAAAATTTACTATCATTAGAAGTAATCTATCTCTAAACGGAAATCCTGTAACTGGAGATATCAACATCAAATTTGCAGAAATATTTGATGGTGGAAAAATGCTTACTACAAACAAAACAACTATGGGAATTATGCCTGATAATAATAAAGCGATTATGAAATCAGGTGGAGAATTTTATATTAACGCTACTGCTGGCGGACAACAATTAAATTTAAATGCTCCAATTAACGTAGAAATCCCAAGCAACCTGACTGGTGGTGTAGACCCAGCAATGCTTTTATGGAATGGTGTAGAAGACCCTCAAGGCGGAGTAGACTGGAGAAAAGCGGGTAATGCAGCGGGAACAAATGGCGGAGTTGATAATCAAAATGGAACTTACTACACTGTTTTCAATCAATTTGGATGGACAAATGTAGATAGATTTTATAGTGACCCACGTCCTAAAACTACTATTCAAGCAACAGTACCTTCTGGATATGATAATACAAATTGCTCGATTTACCTGCACTATGATGGTGAAGGAAATGCTTTGGCTAGATTAGACACTTACAATTCTACAACTGGAATATTTAGCGAGCACTATGGTCAAATCCCAATTGGTTTAGTTTGTCATATCATTTTTGCCACAGAAGATAATGGTCAATGGAGATATGCTATAAAAGCTGTCACAATTACAGCAGGCGCAACTTATAATTTCTCTCTTTCTGAAACTACTTTAGGAACTGAATCGCAACTTGTGGCGGCAATTAATGCACTTCCTTAATCTATATTTTGTTTGGTTAATTTGAAAAAGTGGTGAATTCTCACCACTTTTTCTTACATTTATAGAACTTAACTTTTCAAAATGAAATTGCCTCAATCAAAGAATTTATATATACCAAAGACTAATAAATTTTTGAGCTCATGAAAAATAAGTATTATTTCTTTTTCTTACTTATCAGTTCTTTTATCTTTTCACAAGCAAAAGTAAAAGATACTGTTACTAGAAAAGCTACTATAAAAATTGACAAAAAAGGAAATCAATTTGTCTTTAAAGCAGATGTCCCTCCTCTACTTCAAATTGCTGGTGCGCCAAAAGCTAGTTATAGTTATTTTTGGGAAACAGGTGATGGCAATTATAGTAAAGAAACTACACCAAAACACAATTACAAAAAGAAAGGCGAATACAAAGTTAACTTATCTGTTACGAACAATTATGATAATGGAAAACCTCCAAAAACGAGACCTATAACTGTTTCCGTGACTGATATTGAAGATCAAAATTATACAGAGATAGCTTCGTTACAAGACAGTATTCAATTCAAATTATTCAACAATAGGGAACCTTCTCCAGAGGAAGAAATGATAGCCGTAATAAGTTACAAAAACCCTTTGAACTATGTTACTTCGGGTAAAATCTATCTATTTTATAATGACAAAGAATTTAAAAAAGACAATTTTGAATGGATAGAAACGCGAACTCATTTTGGAGAAAAAGAGGAACTTGAAAACGGAATAGCTTACGCTAACGAACTCAATCATAGTTATGATGATATAGCTTCTTCAATAGAAAAACCCTATTCTTCAACTACAGTCAAAAATGATGAAGAAAATCTTGAACTTACTTTAACACAAGCAAAATTAGAATTTAGAAATATAAAAACTTTTACGTTTGACAATCTGAACCCTAATGAAACGAGAAATATATTCTTTACTTTCAAAACAACTCCTGAAATGATAAAAGACACTTCAGCAACTGTTAGAATGAGAAGCGTATATGTGCCAGATAGAAATTACAAAAACCATAAAAAGAAAACTTTAGAAATGGAAATTGTAACGTCTCACGATCCTAACAAAATGTCAAGCAATGGTGCTCTGATGAATTATCGTCTGGTGCGTTTTAAAAAAATAAAATTCAAAACACGATTTCAAAATGATGGTGAAGGTCCAGCCAGAACTATTAGATTAGAAACCGATATTCCTGACATGTTTGACAAAAAAACATTAGAAATATTAGACTCTTACCCAAAATGTCCCATATGTCCTAAAGACGAAGAAGTCAATTATAGCTGTATAGATACTATCATTAAACAAAAACAAATCTTTTTTACATTCAAAAACATTTATTTACCTGGCAGCAATCAAAAAAATGTTATAGAAAAAGACAGCACCAAAGGATTTGTGAAATATACAATGAAGTTAGCCAAAGATTTTCATAAAAAATCAACAAGAAGTAGAACTGCAATAATTTTTGATAAAAACGAACCTGTTATCACAAACTATTCTGTTACACGTTTTGCGCCAGGAACATCTATTGGAGCGAAAGTAGGTTATAGTTTTTTCCCTAGTCTAAAAGATTCTAAAAATTATTTCACTTCTATCACAATTTCGCCTTACAAATCATACAGATGGTATTGGCAAGTAGAATGGCAAAATAACAAACTTAATTATAATGGAGATTCAAATGTTATTGATGAGTTTGTCTTCGCTAACTCTGGTGTAAAACAACTTCAAAGAACTTATATAGACACTAAATTTAGTGCAATCACTACTGAAATTCCTGTTTTAGCTAGATACAATATAAACAACTATTTTGGAGTAGGGGCTGGAATTATTATGGGACTGTATTTACATCAAAATCAAACGCAAAATACAAAAACAGAACTCTATGAAACATTCAATACCAACTTCTTGCTAAGCACAAAATATAACGAGACAGAAGAAAAAAGCAGTATGACGAACTTTAACTCGGGGTTTCTTGTAGATTTTACAGCAGGATTTTCAAGAATAGGACCAAGTTTAGGCGTTAGATATGTAATTAATTCCAAGAAAGACCTTAATTCATTTCAACTATATGCCATTTGGAAATTCTAGAAAAAATGAAGAAAACTATTTTTTTACTTCTCCTTTTTCAATATTGTTTTTCTCAAAAAGCAGTTCGCTTTGATGAGAAAATATATCATTCTGTAGATGCTTTAACACAAAATCCCTCGCTACAGTCTATTGAAAATTTAAATAAAATAGAATCTGAGTTTTATGCTTCAAACCAAGTTAAATCAAATAATGATTTTCTAGCATTAGTTATTTTATATTGCAACAAGGCCTACTATCTCCGTTCTTTTGGAAAAAACCAACAAGCCATAAATTCCTACGAAAAAGCTTGGTCTATATTTCAAGCTAAAAAATTAAAAGATTATGACATCATTGAGTTTTGTCTAAAACCTTTAGGTAATTTATACACCATTGCTAATGATTTTGATAGTGCCGAAAATACTATCAAACAATACTATTTCATAGCCAACAAAAACAATGACATCCCACAAAAAATTAGCGCTGTTTTAAATTTATCCAATGCCTATCAAAGTTCAGGAAAAACAGATTTAGCTATAGCTATCTTATCAAATACCCTTCGTAATGAAAACACGAATAATATCCAAAAAGGAAATCTTTACAATAATTTAGGCACTAATTATTTCATAAAAACTGATTATAAAAAAGCTAAAGATGCATTTGAAAAATCGATTTCACTATTATCTGAAACTCAAAATGAAAAAATGCTCGGTAACGCCTATCGAAATCTATCCAAAATTTATGCTTCAAATAATGATTACGAAACGGCTTTTACTTATCTAAAAAAATCTGATTTTCTTTTTAGCAAAACTTTAGACTCCAAAAACCCGAGAGAAATTGCCAAATTTCAATATGAAAAAGCTGTTTTACTTTTCCATCAAAAAAAATACAGCGAAGTCAATGATTTGATTCAAAAAATTTTCAAAATTTTAGTAATTTCTCACTATCCAAAAACAAACTCCCTCCCTAACAAAAACAAATTATATCCTGAAACTATCTTACTAGATGTTCTAGATTTACAAGCAGAAGTATTTTTAATTCAAAACAAACCTAAAGAAGCTATAAAAAGTTATGAATCTGCATTTTATATTGAAGACTTGATTCAAAATCTAGTAATTAGTGAAAATTCGAAAATCATCAATCTAGTTAGAAACAGAAATCGAACAGAGAAATGTATAGAAATATATTATTCCCTTTTTCAAACAGAAAAAAAATATGAGTATTATCAAAAAGCTTTCTTGCTTGCTGAGGTCACAAAATCAAGTGTTATAAAAAATGCTATCCTTGAAAAATCCAAAGCAAATTTCCAAGAAAAAAAGATCTTGATTCAATTGCAACAATGCAATACAGACATTCTTTATGAGCAGAACAAAGGAGCAACCGCTAACATTAATCTAATTAATGAAGTTATAAAAAAACAAAATGAGTTAATGCTTAAATTGAAATCATTTCAAAAAAATGCCTCTGAATCTAATCCAGAAATCAATCTGATAGATTTATTCAAAAGGGTAAACCAAGAAAATTCTACTATAATTTCATATTTCTTTGGAACAAAAAATCTATACTCATTTACAGTTAGTAACAACAAAATTAATCTGAACAAGTTAGGACAAACATCTAATTGCAAACCATTATTTGAAAAATTCCTCTTCTACTTTAAAAATTCAAATTCAATTACAAACGATGTTGAAGGGTATCAAACTACAAGCTTTAATACATATAAAACACTACAAATACCTCAACATAAAAACAAAAATCTTATTATAATTCCTGATGGTTTATTAAATTTTGTACCATTTGAAGCACTTATAACTAAACCCAAAAAAACAATACTTTTTGAAAAGATGAATTATTTAATGACTGATTTTCAAATAAGTTATTCAAATTCAGTAGCGTTTTATCTACAAACAAAAAAATCTGCAACCAAACCTAACATACTTGGTGTTTTCCCCATTTTTGAAAAAACAGATTTGGCACTTCCTTACTCTGAAGAGGAATTGATGCACTTAAAAAGTAACTGGAAGGGCAACTATCTAGAAAAACAAAATGCTACTTATGCTAATTTCTGCAAGAATGCTTCGCAGTTTTCAATTTTACATTTCTCAACCCACGCAAGTGCTGGCGACGATTTCAGCCCTGCCGAGATACGATTTTATGATCGTTCTGTTTACTATTCAGAATTATACAATTTAGACATTCGCCCTGATCTAGTTGTACTCAGTGCTTGCGAAACTGGATTAGGAAAATGGTATAAAGGCGAAGGAGCAATGAGTGTTGCAAGAGGCTTTCAGATGGCTGGAGCTACTAATTTATTATTTTCTTTATGGAAAGTAAATGATTTTTCGACTTCTGTATATATGGAAAATTTCTATCATTATCTTGATAAAAACCACTCCTATTCGATTGCAAATCAAGAATCAAAACTATCTTATCTAAAAAACAAATCGATTCCTAATACAAAAAAATCACCTTACTACTGGGCTGCCTTTGTCTATTACGGCACCACTCAAGATAGTAACGCTAACTATTTTTTATATGGAGCCGTCATCTTTGCCCTTTTGATTAGTCTGTATTTACTAAAAAACCGCTTCAGAAAACTGAAACGGTTTTGAAAAATTAGCATATAGTACTTTTATTTAAAATCTGAGTTTGAGACACCTTCATTTACTTTCACTTCATTTACAGTAAATTCTAATGGCATGGGTCCTCCTTCAACATTCATTTTAAACGGATACTTAACACCTTTTACATCTTTATAATCATTGTAATAAATTACAGATTTCGTCACTTGGTCACCGTTTTTCTTTTCTGTTTCTACTGCAACTCTATAACCAGTTTTTATATCATAAAACATTCTAGCCTTAGATGTTTTTAAAACATAAGCTTCAATATCATTTACTTTTTCAATCCCCACCAAAGAAACATTAGGATTATTAACAAAGCCTAACTCAAAAAATGGATGCGCTTGTTCTTGTTTTGCTTTTAATTCGTCGCCTTCATAAACTTTCTTTTGCCCTTGGTTTTCTGCATAACCACTATCTTGTGTAATTCTTTGTTTCATAATTGTCATCCCCATAGCAGGCATAAGCATATCTATTGCAAGCTTTCCTTCAGAAGATGATTTTATAGTAAAATCTAATGCCTGTCCTTGTACAGTCCCTTTTGAAATAATCGCAACAGTTTTCACTTTTTTAATAGCAGTTTCACCACCTATTGCTGCGATATATTTATCTACTACTGTTTTTACAGTTATAGAAGGATCTACTTTCTTCTCTTCTGGTTTTTGAACCGGTGTCCCAAATTTATCATAGTAAAACATTGGAATTTTTAATTTTTCTAACCCTGTTAAAACCTCAGAACCTTTTCCTGCTACTATAATGCGAATATTATCAGCTAAGAAATATTTTTTTGCTGCTTCTAAAACATCTTGAGGAGTTACAGCAGTAATGTTTTTGATATAATTTTCATAAAAATCTGCTGGAAGTTTTTGCGTTTCTGTTAGAAGTGCATATCGAGCAACTGTTTCTGGTTTTTGAATTTGCATCACAAAATTCCCTACAAACTTAGATTTTGCTAAACTTAAATCGGCATCTGAAACAAGATCAGTTCTAATTTTTTTCAATTCATTCAATATTTCAACTACTGCACTATCCGTAACTGCATTTCGAACCTGTGCACTTGCTCTAAACTTAGTAGTGTATTTTCCAGCACCTACAGAAGAATAAGAACCATAGGTCCAAGCGTGTTTTTCACGAAGATTTAAAAACAATCTACCTTCTGCTCCTCCACCTAAAATTTGATTTGCCATAAGCGCAGCAAAGTAATCTTTATCAGTCATTTTCAAATTAGTTGTATTTACAACAGCTATTTCAGACTGAACCGCATTAGGCATATCAATAAAATTGATTTGAGAGTATTGAACATTTCTAGGGTTTACAAAAGTAGTTTGTGGTGCAACTGCATTATCCCATTCGGCAAAAGCTTTTTCAACTTTAGCTTTAACATCAGCAAGCTTTACATCCCCAATAACTACTAAATATGCATTTGTAGGCACAAAATAAGTGTGATAATGAGCAATAACATCATTTAAAGTAACATTGTTTATTGTTTGTTCACTTAAAAATTCCCCATTAGGATGATTTTTACCAAACGCTAAAACATTCTCAACTCTTGCTAAAGTGGTTGCCACATTTTTCTCATTTGATTTTAAACCTTCTATTAGTTTAGCTTTTTCTTTGTCTAATTCTTCTTGCGTAAAATTTGGATCTAAAGAACCTTGCGCCATCAATTCTAATATTCGACCTGCATATTTAGATAATCCATAAGCTTTTGCTCCGCTTGAAGTAAAATTAATATCGGCGCCTAGAAAATCAATTTCTTCATTAAAGGCATCTTTAGAAATTTTGGTCGTTCCTTTACCCATTAATGCGCTAGTCAAATCATCTACACCCTTTTTAGAACCCTCAGTATAAGGAGCATTGTCAATTTGTAAATTAAATGAAACTCGTGGGAGTTTACTATTTTCTACCACCATCACTTTCAGTCCATTTGCTAGAGTAAAACTTTGAGGTTTACCTACATTTACTTTAGGTGCCGGTCCAGGTTTTGGCTGTTGTCTATCATTTTGTGCTTGCATAGCTATAGATAAAAATATGCTTAACGCTACTATATATATTTTCTTCATTACCTCTTAATTTTGTGCTTTATCTTTTGTTGGAATATAATCAAGTACTAATCTTTGATTTGGATTCAGATATTTTTTAGCCACATCACGAATTTCTTCACGAGTGATTGAACGATAAATATCCGCTTCCGTATTTATCAAATTCACATCACCATACAATAAATAATATGAAGCTAAATTTTCAGCCACTCCTTCTATTGTACCATTATTATTTACAAACTGATTTTCATATTTATTTTTTAATTTTTGAAAATCTTTTTCAGAAATCAAATCCGTTTGAATTTTTACAATTTCTTCATCGGCTTCTTTAATCAAGCCTTCTGTAGTATTTGCTCCTAATGGTAATCCGTAAAGAATGTACATTCCGTAATCTTCTAATGAATAATTAAAAGCTCCTATTTGCAGTGCCATTTTCTTATCATCTACAATTTTCTTGTACAATTTAGAACTATTACCATCACTTAAATAAGTAGAAATCATATCTAAAACTCTCGCATCACGTGTTTTCATAGAAGGCGTTCTATAGGCAGTCACCATCATAGGTATTTTTATATTAGCATCTTCATAAGAAGCTTTGATGGTTTGAATTATTGGTTCTTCTGTAAAAGTTTCTCTCTTAATTGTTTCTCCTTTAGGGATTGGCCCAAAATATTGATTAATCCATTTTTTTGCTTGGTCATATTCGAAATCGCCAGCTACTACAAGTACCGAATTATTAGGAGAATAGAACTTTTTATTAAACGCTTGAAATTCTTCCAGTTTAGCTGCATCCAAATGCTCCATAGAACCAATAGTTGCCCAACGATATGGATGTTTAAAAAACATATTCTTCTTTACCTCAGCAATTAAATTACCGTAAGGACGATTATCTACTCTAAGACGCTTTTCTTCTTTCACTACCTCGTTTTGAGTTTTTACTCCTATTTCATTGATAACAGGGTGCATTAATCGCTCAGACTCCATCCATAACCCTAATTCTAAATTATTTGAAGGAAACACTTCGTAATAATACGTTCTGTCATCGGTAGTATTTGCATTGTTATTTCCGCCGTTTGCTGTAACAATTTTAAACCATTCTCCTCTTCCTATGTTTTTAGTTCCTTCAAAAAGTAAATGTTCAAAAAAGTGAGCAAATCCAGTACGATCTGGTCTTTCATCTTTAGCTCCTACATGATACATTACAGAAGTGATAACCACTGGTGCTGATTTGTCCTGATGCAAGATAACGTGCATTCCGTTATCGAGTGTAAACTCTTGAAATGCTACTTTTTGGGCAGTAGCACTTCCTCCTAATAAAGATAATGAACCTATTGCCATTAATAGTTTTTTCATAAAAAGTTAAAAATTAGTTTATCATTTGTAGTCAAATTTGACTTTTTGTTACATCAAAAGTACTTTTTATGGATTGAATAAATTCACTTTAACCCAATTTTAAATGATTGAAAAATTAATTTTTGTTGATAAGTTGTTGATATCAATATAAGTTGTATATTTGCATCCTTAAAAATTAATAAACATTATTGTTATGTACGCAATCGTAGAGATAGCAGGGCAACAATTTAAAGTAAGCAAAGACCAAAAAGTCTATGTTCACCGTTTAGCTAGTGAAGAAGGTTCAAAAGTATCTTTTGACAAAGTTCTTTTATTAGATGACAATGGAAACGTGACTCTAGGCGCCCCAGCTATAGAAGGTGCTTCAGTAGAAGCTAAAGTGTTACAACACTTAAAAGGTGATAAAGTAATTGTTTTCAAAAAGAAAAGAAGAAAAGGTTACAAAAAAAGAAATGGTCACCGCCAGTATTTAACTCAAATTTTAGTTGAAGCAATTTCTGCTACTGGAGCTAAGAAAACTGCTGCTCCTAAAGCTCAAAAAGTTGCTGACGCTCCTGTAGAAGCTAAAACTACTAAAGCAAAAGCTGCTAAAGGTGATGATTTAAAAATCATTGAAGGTATTGGACCAAAAGCTGCTGATGTATTAGTTGCTGCTGGAATTGACACTTTCGCAAAATTAGCTACAACTCCTGCTGAAAAAGTAAAAGAAATTTTAGATGCAGCTGAAGCTAAAGTACAACATTTAGATCCTACTACTTGGGCTCAACAAGCACAATTAGCTGCGGATGGCAAAATGGATGAATTAAAGAAATTACAAGACGAATTAAACGGCGGAAGAGCTTAATTAATTCATAGTATTAACTTATAAAACCATAACATCATGGCTCACAAGAAAGGTGTCGGTAGTTCGAAGAATGGTAGAGAATCAGAATCGAAACGTTTAGGCGTTAAGATTTTTGGTGGTCAAGCTGCAATAGCTGGTAATATCATCGTTAGACAAAGAGGTTCAAAACACAATCCAGGTGAAAACGTTTATATGGGTAAAGATCACACTTTACACGCTAAAGTTGATGGAGTTGTGAAATTTCAGAAAAAGGCAGACAATAAGTCTTTCGTTTCTGTTGTTCCATTTGAAGCTTAGTCATTTTTGAACATAAAGTACAAAGCGTTCGCATTGCGAGCGCTTTCTTTTTTTATACCTTTGCCAATATTTTTAGATTATGAGTAAAATTAGAATTACCAAACAATTTAGTTTCGAAACAGGACACGCTTTATATGGATATGACGGCAAATGCAAAAACGTTCACGGTCATAGCTACAAATTATCTGTAACCGTTATAGGTTCGCCAATAACAGATAGGAACAACGTTAAATTCGGAATGGTAATCGACTTTACAGATTTAAAAAAAATTGTAAAAGAAGACATTGTAGATATTTTTGATCACGCAACTGTATTCAATGCTACCACTCCACATATCGAACTTGCTAATGAGCTAAAAGAGCGTGGACATCACATAATTTTAGTAGATTACCAACCTACGAGCGAAAATATGGTTATAGATTTTGCTAAAAAAATAAAAAAACGTTTACCTGATGGAATAGAACTATATTCCTTAAAACTTCAGGAAACAGACTCCTCATTTGCAGAATGGTATGCTAGTGACAACATCTAGCTTCTCAAAAAACACATAAGGTCTGCTGAAAAACTAACTCAACACAAATTAGTGTCAATTTTTACGCAAAATCCTCAACTTTAGTGCTTTTTACAAGGTTTTATTTCATTTATAGCCTTTAAAATGGAGATTTAAAAATATTAATTGTAAAAATTGAATTATATAGGCGCAAGGTTTTTACACAATCATTCACAAAAAACTTACGCCTAATAATAAAATTCAACTTCTGAACTACTGATTTTTATAAGAATTTGAGTTTTCCAACAAATCCTAATTAATTGATTTTAAACCACTACACCTGACAGGTTTTTTAAAACCTGTTATGTAAAGCAAAGAAAACGAGTTTAAGAGTAGACATAACAAAAAAGCACGCTTAAAAGCGTGCTTTTTTGGCTATAATTTTGATTTAATTATTTATCTATTAAAAATTCGATACGTCTATCTTTTTCAAATTCAGCCTCAGAGCATTTTGTCTTACAATTAGAAAGCGGCTGAGTTTCTCCATACCCTTTAGAAGTTATTCTGTCTTGACTAATACCTTTTTTAAGTAGATATTTTCTTGTTGCAGCCGCTCTTCTTTCAGATAAATTCATATTATAAACATCAGAACCTCTACTATCTGTATGCGCTCCTATATTTATTTTCATTTCAGGATACTGAATCAACACATCATAAATCTTATTCAAAGTAAGAGTCGATGCTTTCTTGATTGTAGCCTTATTATAATCAAAATAAATTTTCTCGACTATGATTTTAGTCTCAGTAACTATGGCTGGTCTTTGCGACAATTCTATATCCGAATCCAAGTCACCTATTGGTCCAACTACAGGATTCGAAGTATCTTCATACCCGTCTTTACTTGCAATTACCGTATAATTTTCAAGAGGAATTGTCTTAATATTAAAATCATATGAACCATCATCTTTTGTAGTGCTTGTCGCTACAACATCCCCATTACTATCCACTAGTTTAACAACCGCATTAGGCAATACAATTTTACTGTTTTTCTCGATAGCCTTACCTTTGATAGAATTAGTAGTTCGTTCTAAGCTGAACTTATATATATCATTCATTCCAACACCGTTTGCTCTATTTGAAGTAACAAAACCCATTGTTGGATTAGCTAATATAAATGCTACTTCATCAGAAGAGGTGTTTATAGAATCTCCCAAATTTAATGGTATAGAGTAACCGTTTTTTTTCACTCTAGAAACAAAAACATCTTGCCCCCCATAACCCGCTAAACCATTTGACGAAAAATACAATTCGTCTTTTGGTGCTGCATAAGGAAACTTTTCATCACCCGAGGTATTAACACTGTCACCCAAATTCTTAGGAGTTCCTAATTCGCCATTTTCTTTAATATCTACTACGTACAAATCATAGCCACCAGAACCTCCTGGCATATTTGAAGCAAAATAAAGTTTTTTCCCGTCTGGCGAAACACAAGGATTCTCAATAGAATAATTATCATTACTAATACTCACTTTACCCTCTTTTTTCCATTTATACCTACAATTGCACTCTGGATTAAAAGTAGCTTTATAAAGCTGATAATTTTTAGTATTCTCTTTTGAGCTGTTTGTATAAAAAGCAATTCGTTGATCTGGAGTAAATGTCAAACCACCTTCGTTACCATCTAGATTTAGGGAAGAAGCAAAAAAGTAAGGCTTAGATAAATTACAATTTTTATCCACATTCAAGCAATACAAACTACTATAAGGTGTATGAGTATTTTTATCTTCACCCGCTCCTATGGCCCCTGTTTTTCTAGAAGAATAAATTATATATTTTTCCATAAAAAAACTGGACCCCACTTCTGACAAATCAGTATTAATTGCAGTCATAGTAACTACATATTTGTCATTCAATTTAGTAATATTATCTCTTAAAGTATTTTCCGTCTCACTATTTTTTGCGGAGGTAAAATTCTGAGCAAATGAAGTCAAGAACGACATAAAAGATAATAACAAAATAATTTTTGTTTTAGTTTGTTGTAGCATTTTAGTTTGTTTTCGGATATTCATTGGCAAAAATAACATAAAAGCCTAACAATCAGCAAAAAAAAAGCATTTTTATTAATAAAAACTATAAAAATCAAATTTTAACGATAAAAACAAACATATTTAACATTTTTACATAAAATATTATTGCATTTCAAGCAATACTTCCAAATATTCTCTAGAATTAGACAATCTTGGAACTTTATTTTGCCCTCCTAACTTATCTTTTTTCTTCAACCAATCGTAAAATAAATTCTCACGAGCGACATTTATCTTAAGTTGATTTAGGGTCATATTATTATATCGTTTAGCCTCATAATCTGAATTTAATGACTGAATAGCTTCGTCTAAAATTTGACCAAACTGTATTATATCTTCAGGCTGCTTTTTGAATTCTATCAACCATTCATGTGCTCCTTTCTCTTTACCATTCATAAAAACAGGAGCGACTGTATAGTCAACAACTTCGGTCTTTGTCATTTGGCAAGCTTTTGCAATTGCCATATCAGTATTTTCAACCATTAGTTCTTCTCCAAACACATTGATATGATGCTTCGTCCTTCCTGTAACTCTAATTCGATAGGGATTAAGAGAAGTAAATCGAACAGTATCACCTATCAAGTAGCGCCATAAACCTGAATTAGTAGTAATAACCACAGCATAATTCTTATGAAGTTCAACTTCTGCTAGACGGATTATTTTTTGATTAGGTAAACCAAATGTATCCATAGGAATAAATTCATAAAAAATACCATAATCTAACATTAACAGTAAATCATTTGAATTATTCAAATCTTGAATAGCAAAAAAACCTTCGGAAGCGTTATATATTTCGTAGTATTTAAAAGTATCTTTTGGTAAGATTTTTTTGTATTGTTCTCTGTAGGGATCAAAATTAACACCTCCGTGAAAATACACCTCTAGATTAGGCCAAATTTCAAATAAATTTTCTTTTTTTGTCTCTTCTAATAATTTGTTGAGCAAAACCATCATCCACGAAGGCACACCAGCAAAACTGGTTACATTTTCTATTTTGGTTTCATTAACAATCGCTAGTAGTTTAGTTTCCCATTCACTCATTAACGAAGTTTTACTTGATGGCGTACTACTAAACTCAGCCCAAAAAGGCATATTATCTATCAAAATCGCTGATAAGTCTCCAAAAAAAGTATTATTATCTTCATACAATTGCTTACTTCCACCTAATCGCAAACTCTTACCAGTAAAGAGTTGAGAATTTTCATTATTATTAAGATACATACAAAGTAAATCTTTACTCCCCTTATAGTGACAGTCTTCCAAAGCTTCATTACTAACTGGAATAAATTTACTTTTAGCATTAGTAGTTCCACTTGATTTTGCAAACCATTTTATAGATTGATTCCAAAAAACATTTTGTTCTCCTTTACGAGTTCTTTCAATTAAAGGTTCTAAATCTTCATAATGAGAAACTGGAACTCTTTCCTGAAATGTATGATAAGTCTTAACTGATGGAAAGTCGTATTGTTTACCCAAAACCGTATTCTCCGATGATCGAATAAGATTCATCAACAATTCTTCTTGTACCTCATTAGGATATTTTAAAAACAACTCAATCTGATGAATACGCTGCTTTAAAACCCAAGAAGCTATAGAATTTATAATTGGTAGAGGCATTACAATTTTGAATTACGAAATATGATTTTGATTTATATCTTTACACTTAAATTCAAAAATAACAATTAAATCTTAATTCTGATATCTCCAATCTAAATTCTATTATGACTTACGAAGGTGTACTTACTAAAATGCAAACTGAATTGCTGAATCCAATCGAATATTATTTAGTATTTGAAAATGCTTTTTTAAATCTTAATCAATTACTAGGAAAAGAGTTAGAGATTGTACATAAAGGCTACCAATGTTTAGAATGCGGTAAAAAGAAAAAAATATTTCGTCAAGGATTCTGTTACGATTGTTTTATGGGAAGTGCATCTGCGGGCGATTGGATTATGAAACCTGAATTGAGTACTGCTCATTTAGACATAGAAGATCGTGATTTAGCATATGAAAAAAAGGTACAATTACAGCCTCACATAGTGTATCTAGCACTTTCAAGCGAAGTAAAAGTAGGAGTTACCAGAAAAACACAAGTTCCTACTCGATGGATAGATCAAGGAGCAGTACAAGCTATACCAATTGTTGAAGTACCCAATAGATACTTAGCAGGAATTACAGAAGTGGCTCTAAAAAACTTATACGCTGACAAAACCAATTGGCAAAAAATGTTAAAAAATGAAATTCCAGTTGTAGATTTAATCAAAGAAAGAAACGGCTTAAGATATGTACTTCCCAAAGAAGTACAAGAATACTATCATCCAGAAAGCGAAGACTTGTACAAATTACAATATCCAGTCTTAGAATTCCCAAAAAAAGTAGTCAGTTTAAATCTTGACAAATCGCCTAATTACACTGGAAAACTTTCAGGAATAAAAGGGCAATATTTACTATTTGAAGATGGCACTGTTTTTAATGTACGCACTTTTGAAGGGTATGTTGTCAAAATAAATATTTAAAAAATGGGGAACTTTTATAAAGTTCCCCATTTTACACATTACCCTTTAGCTTCATTTTCTTCTTTCAAAGCTTTTTTCTTATCTGCCTCAAGTTCTTGTTTTGTTTTAGTACGGATTTTATCTCCAGGATTTAACTCCTTAGTCACTGTGGTATAAGGCCCAGTAACAATTTCTTCACCTTTAGAAATTCCAGAAAGTACTTCAATAAAAGCATCATCTTGTATTCCTGTAGTAATAATTTTCAATTTTACTTTATCTCCAGATTTTACAAACACACATTCATAACGCTTCTCTTCTTTTGTGGTCGAGACTGTCACTTCACTTTCACCTTCTTCATCAGACTTTTCATCTAAATAAGGATTTCTAGTTGCAGAAGTATCTGTACGCATCACTACGGCACTAATTGGCACTGCAATACAGTTTTCTTTTCGAGTTGTGATAATATCAACAGTTGCTGTCATTCCTGGTCTGAACGGAGAAAAATTAGCAGGTTTTCCTTTTGTTAAATCCGCATAAGAGTCTTTTAAAATTCTAACTTTTACTTTAAAATTAGTCACCTGATCTGCGGTAAGATTAGCATTAGCTGAATTAGATATACTAGTAACGATACCTTTAAACTTTTTATTCAAATAGGCATCAACTTCAACATCAGCTTGATTTCCAATCTGGATTTTAACAATATCATTTTCGTTAACATCTACCTCAACTTCCATATTATTCAAATCAGCTATAGTCATCATATCCTTACCTGCCATTTGTTGCGTTCCCACAACTCTCTCCCCAAGTTCTACATCTAATCTTGAAATAGTCCCACTCATAGGGGCATAAACAGCAGTTTTTGCGAGATTTGTCTTCGATTCGTTTACTGTTGCATTTGCACTAGCAACAGTATAATAGGCAGCTTGTTTAGCCGCTTTTGCCCCTTCAAAACTAGCAGTCGTTTTATCCCATTCTGCTTTAGAGATTATACCTTTTTCATATAATTTTTTGCTTCTTTCGTAATTAGCTAACGCTTCTTTAAACTGAGCTTCTGCCTGATTCAGATTTGCTTTTGTATTTGATAATCCAGCTTGAGAACGACTTACTCCTTCTGTATATAATTTTGGATTTACCCTAACCAATAAATCTCCTTTATTAATAACTTGCCCTTCTTTTACAGGCAAATCGATAATTTCACCAGAAACTTCGGAAGAAATTTTAACCTCAACTTCGGGCTTTATTTTCCCAGTTCCAGATACTTTTTCAATAATTGTGCGTTGGGTTACACTAGCAATTTCCACTTCGGTTCCTTTTTTATCACCTCCAATAGTTCCTGATTTTTTCAAAAACACTAAACCTGCAATGGCTACAACAACACCTCCTAAAATTAAGTACTTAGATCTATTAGTCATACTGCTTATTTTTTATTTATTATGGGAATTCCAAAATAGAATTCTAAAATTTTAGTTCTAAATATATAATCATACTTTGTTCGTAACACTTCAGATTGTGCATTTACAAACATAGTTTGCGCCTGATTATAATCAAACACATTCATCAACCCTACTTCATACCTTTCTTTAGCATACTCAGCCGATTTTTTTCTAGCTTCATAAGTTGAAAGCGCTGCTTCATACGATTTTTGTGCTCCTTTTGTATCTGTATAAACTGTAAAAACTGTTTTTTCTAAATTTTGCTCTGCCTGCTCTAAAGTTAATTTTGATTTTTCAAAAGCAATTTTAGATCGAGATACATTATTTCGAGTTGCAAAACCGTTAAAAATTGGAACAGATAATTGCAACCCAAAATTTTGCCCTTTATTTTGATCAAATTGTTCAAAAATAGGCTCTGGATTTCCTAAAACAGGAGTGAAATTTGGCTTTATAACTACTTGCCCCGTTCCTTGTACTACTCCTACTGTTGAAAATGGATTAGTTTCATTGGGAACAACATCTATAACTCTTCCCGTACTAGCAGCTCTTGTGCTAAATCCATAAACACCTTGCAAACTTGGCTGATAAGCACCTCGAGCTATTTTAATATCCTTCTGTGCTAATTGAACATTTGTTTGTGCAATTTTCAAATCGGTTCGATTTTCTTTTGCTTTTTCAAAAACAGCTTTTGGTTCTTGAAACAACACCGAACTCTGATACACTTCTGCTTGACTATCTTCTATATCAAAATTTTGATAATCATTAATTTGAAGCAATTGAGCCAAACTAACTTTAGAAATTAACAGCGCATTCTCTGCATTGACTACTTTCAATTTATCACCTTCGATTGTTGCTTTTACATCTAACAAATCTCCTTTAGGAAGCGAACCTGCTTCAACCAAACTTTCGGTCTTAGCAAGCTGCTTAGTATCATAGGACAACTGTTCTTGCTGCACTTTAAGATTTTCTTTATTAAACAAAATTTGCAGAAAAGCATTTACCACATTCAACGAAACATCTTCTTGCATCTTAGTTGTTTGATATTGTGAAGCTATTACAGCTAATCTTGCACGTTGCAATTGATGTTGGTTTTGTAATCCTTTATAAATATCGATACCAACACTAAATCCAGCCGAAGTAAACTGAGTGGTTTGATTTTCCAATAAACCTGTTGTTATATTTGTATTCAAACCAATGTTCCAAGAATGCGAAGCATTTGCATTTATAGTTGGCAAAAAACGACCGAAAGCATCTTTCTTAGCCACTTCACTTACTTCAGCATCAAGCTTGGATTGTTTGATAGTCATATTATGTTCTATTGCATGATTAACACATTCTTCTAATGTCCATTTCTTTGTTTGTCCAAAAGAAGCCACACCAACCAACAACAACAATGAAATTTTATTTTTAATTAGCATTGTATTCATATTGAATAATCTCATTTTATAGAATTAGTCAGAGGTATTATTTTTTTGTTACAATTCTAAAGCATTATTTTTAATCAAAATAATTTTACATTTGTCCAAAATCATAAAAAAATGAAATACTTATTTAGAATATCCCTATTTATTTATCTCGCAAATTTCTTTAACAGTTGTTCTTCAACTCAGAAAATTGAATTAATGAAACCCGAACCAGATGAGGCAGCTCCCATAACCTATCCCATTACATCATCATATATTAGTTTTCCAATAAACTTGGCTGTAAAAGATATAGAAACACAAACTAACAAAGCCCTTAATGGACTTATTTATGAAGACAAAGTTCTTGAAGATGATAACATTCAAGCTAATGTTTGGAAAAATGGGCCTATTCAAATAACCGAAGAAAACGGAAAACTACGAACTATAGTTCCATTAAAAATTTGGGCCAAATACAGATATGGGACATCGGCTCTAGGACTCAATTTATACGACACAAAAGAATTCAATCTAAACGGTGTTGTCACACTTGTGAGTGACGTAAAAATGTCCAATTGGAAAATAACAACAGCAACCGAACTTGAAAAGATAGACTGGAATGAGAGTCCAACGATGACAATTGCTGGAAAGGAATTTAAAATCACCTATCTGATTAACCCAACGATCAGAATTTTCAAATCAAAAATTGAAAGGTTGATAGATGAATCTATGGCAAAAACGCTTGATTTTAAATCAAACATAATTGAAATGATGCAAAAAGCAAGTGAGCCGGTAGAAATGAGTAAAACATACCAAACGTGGCTCAAAGTGACCCCACAAGAACTTTATGCAACCGAAGCTAAACTTGAAAAAAGTGCCATCAGTATGAATGTTGGACTCAAATGTTTGATGGAATCGTATATTGGACACAAACCCGCTAATAATTATTCAAAGGACAAATTAGTCCTAAAACATATTGGAAATCTACCAGACAAAGTAGTAGCAAATATTGCTGCTGTATCGACCTATAAGGACGCTTCTAGGGTTATGACTGCTAATTTTAAAGGACAAGAATTTGGCTCTGGCAAAAGAAAAGTCACCGTGCAAAATGTGGAAATTTGGCACAAAAAAGGTAAAATAATTATTGCACTTGATATGATAGGAAGTCTAAACGGCAGGATATATCTTTCTGGTTTTCCTAAATATGATCCTGATAAAAAAGAATTGTTTTTTGACGATTTAGATTATGCACTAGAAACCAAAAGCAAACTAATGAAAACAGCCAACTGGTTATTTCAAGGCATCATTTTGAATAAAATGAAAGAAAGTTGTCGCTATTCTATTCAGCCTAATCTTGACGAAGGAAGGAAAAACATTATGAATTATCTAAATAATTATTCGCCTATGCCTGGTGTTTTTGTGAATGGAAAATTAAGCAACATTGTTTTTGACAAAGTACAATTAACTAATTATGCTATTGTCGCTTTCTTGAACATTTCAGGAAATATAAAAGTTTCTGTAAATGGGATGCAGTAATTTAGATGAGATTGAACCCGTAGAATTAATCAAAAAAACTCAAAAGAATCAGCCACATATTCGTTTAACTATCTATAAAAGATGCTTGCAAACTAGCAAAATACATTTCGTATTTACAAGCCGTTATATCTGAGAATAAAAAGATTTTCAACAGCTATTAGTCATATGGCACATAATAGAGAACTAAAGAGAACTAACC
This sequence comes from Limnohabitans sp., assembly GCA_030053945.1. Taxonomy (GTDB): domain Bacteria; phylum Bacteroidota; class Bacteroidia; order Flavobacteriales; family Flavobacteriaceae; genus Flavobacterium. The sequence goes on along the minus strand of JASGCW010000010.1, from coordinate 50,659 downwards.
GTTTTTAAATTTATAAAATGCTTAAAATCCTATTAAATATTGCTTTTTTTATCTCATTAAATTTATTTTTAAAAAAAACATTTGACAGTATAGACAATTATAAAAAAACGTATGCTTTATTTATGTTGTTATTTTTCATATTTATCATTCTTTTAGGACAAACATATGATTATTTATACAATGAAACGATAATGTTAAAAAAGGAAAAATTTTTTATTTTATTATTGTTCAGTTTTTCTTCTTTAATAATGAATCTAACTCATATAAAAATAATAAACACATTAGGTATCAAAAACAAACTTAAAAACAATTTCATCAATTCTATTTTAGATATTAAGTATTTTTCATTTATACTGATTTTAATAACGTTAGCTCAATTAATTTTTATCTTAGATGAAAAACATTTTTAAAAAGCTTTATACAAATAAAAAAAACTAGCTATTAAAATTAAACGTAGTTTTTTGATAAAGACTTTTTAGGCTGAGACACACCTTATGTGTACAACACCTAAAAGAATTATCCTCACAACAAGTCGCCACGGAACAAGAATATTCACAAATTTAACATTCAATATAGTTTACTGGTAACTATTCAGCCTATCTAATTTTTGACTATTCAGATATTTCTTTATTGACTTGAATAACTTAAAATGACACAAGCATCAAATAACAATATCCAAAAAACAAATAAATTCAAAAGAATAAATCAAAAAATTCAAAAAATATTAAAATTTGAAGTTTCAGAATTTTGAATCATTAAAATATTGAAATTTATTTAGCTACGCTCAGTTCGGCTTCGCCTCGAGTTTACTTTGTTATTTGTATTTTGTCATTTATATAACTTGCTCTGAATAGTTACGTTTACTGTTTTCTCTTCAAAAATTTTTTCTGAACATTATTTATTGAAAGCTTTGTTTCAAAGCGAAGTCTAAAACTGAATCTGATTTAAATTTAAAACTCTGAAAAACGTTTATCTGTTAAAAATTGATTATCCGTTAATGTTTTTAAAAAAGCAATAATTTTTGCTTTCTCAACATCTGTTAGAGGAATCCCTAAAGTTCCACCATTATTCAATAATGGGTCTAAATTTTGAGTAGCCGTAACTCCACTAGAATAATGATTAAGTACCGCATCTAGAGTAGCCAGTCTTCCGTCGTGCATATAAGGCGCAGTAACTTCAATATTACGCAAACTAGGAACTTTAAACTTATACTTATCTACATCTAACAATGTCACTCTATACCTCCCAATATCATTGACAGTAGCATTAATAGGCAGACCATTATTTCTAAACGAGTTATCCGTAAAAATATCTGTGGCGTGACACGAAGCGCATTTATTATTAAAAATTGCATAACCGTCTAATTCGTCTTGCGTTAATGTTCCTCCAGGTTCATTTCGTCTATACTTATCAAAACGTGAATTTGAAGAAACAGCCATAGCCATAAATTGACCTAACGCTTTTAACATATTTTCCGAATTGATTTGTTTATCTGTAAATGCCAATTCAAACAGGCGTTTGTATTGCGCATCATTACGCATCATATTTAAAGCCGTATCAAAATTACCATTCATTTCAATAGGACTGGTAAAAGGAATCATAGGCTGTAAATCCAGATGGTTTGCCGCTCCATCCCACATAAATGAGGTTTGGAATACCATATTTTGTATAGGTGGTGTATTTCTCGTACCTCTTTGGTTATTTACACCCTCACTTATTGTATGACCGTGATGAGTAAAAGCATTTTCTTGAATATGACAAAAGCCACAAGATACTACACCATCAGACGCTAATCTGCCATCGTAAAAAAGCTTTTTCCCTAATTCGAATCCGTACTTTGTTGGTGGATTATTTTGAAAATTATATGCTGCCGAAGGAAAATTAGAAGGCTTATTAAAAGTCAAAGGTGTATTTACAGGTACATCTGTATATTCTGTTACATCATTACTTTTAGAACAACTAAAAAGTAAGATTAATATAGGTGCAACGGCTATTTTTCTCATATATTCTAATGCTAAATTCATAATCAAATAATTCTAAAAGTAGTAATGGACTAACTCCATCAAATTTGATAAATTAAAAAAGGAGTTCCCCAAAACAAGGCATTCGCGTTTAAAAAATTGCCACAGATGCACAGATTAAAATAACTTGATAAAATTTAAATTTTAATATTTATTTCCGCAAAGCGGATAATTTTATAATTAATTTTCTATAAAACTTAATATAAAATCTGTGCATCTGTGGTCAATTCTTCAAATTTCTTTAAATAATTTTAAAAGCGAATGCCCTGCCCCAAAAAGTCTTTTATTGATTATTGATAAAATTTAATTACGAACTTGACTAACAGTAAACATTTGCACAAAATTCGTAGCTATTAGCGGCAAATTAGTACCGCTCATAATTTCTGCACCAGAACCTGAGTTGTTTGCTGTAAGCGATATTTTATTAGTGCCATCAATTATTTTTGAAATATCAGTTACAATGCTAACATTAGGAGTTACACTTTTACTAACAACGGCTCTTTGCGGAAAAGTTAGTGTAATGTCTTTATAATTATACTCTGTACCAGATTTAGCCACGTGAACTTTATATGAAGTATCAGTAGTTACTGTAGAAGAAGTAAATGTTCCTTCATATTTCATAAAAATATAGCCTGCACTCCAAGACCAAATCATATGCTCTCTTTGTGCTATAGTCAAAAAGTTACCTTGTCCGGTAGCCCCTAAATCATATTGAGCCTGATCTACCCCTAACCCAAATTTAACCCCAACATATTCACCAAAAGGAACTTCAGGTAAAGTTATTTTCTGGCTTGCTAGATCTCTTTCATTTATAACAAAATAACTTTTACTCTTTGGATAAACATAAGAAGAACCATCTGCTTTTACAAAAACAATATTACTTATAATGTATTTCAGCTCAGTTGTTTTTAAATTTTCACTTTGAGAAGTAGTATTTGATTGCGAATCTAACACTAAATCGGTGTTTCCATATTTATTATCATATTGAAGCGTAATACTTCCTGTTTGAGGTTCTGATGTTGCAGGCACCTCTTCAGTTGAACTCTTTGAACAAGAAAAGGTAGCAAGTGCCAAAAGAGCAATAGCAAGGGTATTTTTAAGTTGTTTTTTCATTTTGTTTACATTTGAGGCTAAACACCTAACAACTTCATTCAAATTTCTGATAATGAGCTGCTAAGCAATATATTTTATTAAAATTATGTAAATGTATTTATTTTTTTAAATAAAATAAGATAAGTATCTTAAAAAAATAACAATTCAATATTTTTTTACAAATCATAGCTTAAATATAGGTTGTTCTAGGCTGCAATTAAAATTTGATTCAGGTGGATTACTACTTACAAAGCGCTCCAGACAAATCCATTTGAAAAATAAATAAAAAGCCTGTTCTATTTTAAACTGAGTTTTTACTTTGCAAAGCTATTTTAGGACGAGACAACAATAGACATTTAAATAATCAAAAATAAACTTTACAATGCAAAAAGCCAGTTCAAATTTAGAATTGGCTTTCATTTTTTTATTGACCACGCGAAAGGATTCGCGCTGGCAATGACATTAAGTTAAGCGTCTCGTTTGTCATTTCGACGTAAGGGGACTCGAAACGAAGTGAACAGGCGAAGCAAATCACATAATCCTTTTAAAATTATCGATATAGCAAGGTGAATTTTTAACTAAAATTCCTTAACTTAATGATATTGTTCGCGCGGGAGTTTTTTAACCGAATTTTCAACCGAAAATTCAACTTTGTTTTGTACTTGGAAACTTTAGTGATAAATTTACACAATGATTGCCAAGCTGCGACTCGTTAGGTGCAAGCAGAACCAAAGGATGAATAAAAGAATTTCAAAAATACCAAATGACGTTCAAGACAGAAATTCTGTTGCTTGGAAAAAGTTATGTGAATACGTAGACCAAGTTGCTGAAAATGGGTCTGACGAGTTTGTTCCGAGAGAAGTTCTTGGCGATGAATTGTTTGCTCAAATTTTCACACTTCCAGAATCAATCGGAAAACTAAAAAAAGTTAAGAAAGTAGGACTTTATGGAAGTAATCTAAAGAGAATTCCGCCAGAAATCGGACAAATGGAATCACTTGAATATCTTGACCCTTACACTTCCTATGATTTACACTGGTTTCCGTTTGAGATTTACAAATGCAAAAAACTAAAAGACAGCCGAATTAGCACAAGAGCACTTTATGGGAATTATAAAAACCGTATGGGTTTTCCAAAACTTGACCACAACCCAGTGAGATACTTTGGAGATAACTTAAAATGTAGTGTCTGCGAAAAAGAACTAAACTACGAAACAACCAACCAAATGTGGATTACTGCATATGTTGGAACTGATATAATACCAATGCTTGCTAATTTATGTTCAAAAGAGTGCGAACAGAAATTACCTAAACCACCTAAAGATTATGTTGAGTTTCCACATAAAGGTGGAGCGGATTTGAAACAGCCAGATATGAATGAGTTTGATTATATTAGAGCGAATTATCGAACTGTAACATTGGAAGAACTTGAAGCCAATAAAAAAAGAGATTAAAAATGAAGAACCGAAACTTTTGAAATTAATTCGAAAGATTTGGGAGAAATAAAGACAGCCATTGCCTAACATCACCTATACGCAAACTGGGGCTTCGCAGAGGTCAAATCAATCATCGTTCAACATCAATTTTACGCCATTGCTTTTTAGATTTTCACCCGAAAATTCTACTTTGTTTTGTACTTGTGGTGATAAATGCTATATTTATGCAACTCACACCATAACAGAGGGGATGTTAGTTAGAATTGTATAAAAACACTGTAAACAAATGCAAACCAATAATATAGAAATCAGAAAAGCTGAAAGTATTGATGCAGAAGAATTAAGTAATCTAATATGTGAAAATGCGGAAAAAATTCTCAAACCTCACTATAATGAAAAGCAATTGGAAATTTTCATTCGTTATTATTCCAAGGATGTAATGTTGGATAAAATTCAAAACCAAATAGTTTTCTGTGCAGAAATAAATAATCAAATTGTTGGAACAATAGCCCTTGAAAAAAACTTTGTAGTTGGTTTTTATACAAAACTTGAATATCTAAATCAAGGAGTTGGAAAAAAACTGATGAAGCATTTAGAAAATTTCGCTAAAAATAATGGAATGAGAAATCTAAAACTTGCTGCCTCTCCAGAAGGACTTTCTTTTTATTACAAAAACGATTGGTTAAAAATAAAAGATTTCGTTATAGAATATTATGGAGTTGGATTTGAAGAAACATTAATGGAAAAAAAATTGTAAGAAATAATTACAACTACAACTAATAGCAGTTGGCAAAATGGCGGGTTTAGTGTTAAATTGAACATTTCTGCTAAATTTAAAGCAAGTGTTTTGTTTATAAGCCACTTCGCCAAGTTGCAAACCGTTAGTTAGAATAGTATGAAGACAGCGATCAAATGGACATTCAAAATATTAGCAAAACTTTTTACAGTTGTGTTCTTATGTGTATTGTCCTATTATACTTACTACAAATGGAGACAGAATATAACTTATGAAGAAAAAATAACTGTGACTGCTTACTATATGAAATATGCTTGCGGTGACTGCTCAGTTGATATGAAAGTTCAGACCGTAGACAATCCGAAATATAACTTTATCATTGGGCAAGATATTTTTCCGACACCTAAGACAAAAAAGTTTGAAGAACTTTGCGACTATATCGGTTCAATTGGTTACAAGTCTTCAACTGAACCTGATTATGTTCAAGAATCATTTAAACTGACAGGGTACTTGCATAAAAATTCACACGGCTTGCCAATATTTGAATTTTCAGAAGCACCATTCTTTACAGTTGAAAAAATCAAATACGGAACTAATGGAAAGTGGGAAGACTTTTAATGACGGTAGAAAAGAATTACTACTGCTAACAGCTAAGATCTCGTTGCGTTCGGAGCAGGCAAACTGTTTAAAAAAACGAAAATTTAATCTAACAAAATTTCAATAAATATTATAATTATGAAAAAACAAATTTTGATTCTATTACTTCTTATAATTGGACAAAATTTTACGAATGCACATACCTGTGAAGATGAAACTGTAAAGTGTCCGATTGATGGTAAAAAAGTAACATTTTGCGTAACAATGAGTATGACAACTTTTGGTTCATTTAAAGATTTTCAAAAACAAGGTGCTATAGGAAACCACTATGAAGAACTTATTAATACTTGCCCAAAATGTCATTTTTCAGGTTATATTGATGACTTCAAAATAAAATTTAATGAAGAAGAAAAAGAAAAAATTAAAAGTTATTTAATTAAATTTAACGGAATAACTATTGATGAAGCTCGACAATGCTTAATTGCTGCTGAAATAAAAGAATTACAAAAAAAGACAAAAAAAGAAATTGCATTTTGTTACGTTACAGGTTCATATTTATTGCGTGAAAATAATAATGAAATTGAATTTAGAAAAGAACTTCAATTAAAAGCTAAAGATAATTTAATTTCTGCTTTAGTCAATAATGAATTCGAGGACAAAACCGTAATAGCTAACATAAATTATTTAATTGCTGAAATGGAAAGACGAATTGGAAATTTTGACGAAGCAATAAAATATTATGATTTAGCTATTAACGATACTAATAAAAAAGATTGGGTTGAACCACTGGCAAAAGAACAGAAAGAACTCGCATTAAAGAAAGACGATAATAATAAAATATAAAAGCCTTCTGCCAACAGCTAAAATTTTGTTGGGCATCGAAGAGCTAACAAACAATAAATTGTAATCACTGAACCTTTATAAAAAATACAAGTTTAGTGAAGTAAACTATGTTGAAATGTTTGCTAAGCTTTAATGGGGTTTTTAATAAACTATTTTAGCTATATTTGGAGAAGTTTGTAACGTTTTTTTACAGACGGAAGCTGTCAGAATTACTAAAAAGAATCGTAGAAATAAAAGGCAAAGTAAAAATGAGAAAAATAGTTTTATTACTTTTTATGTTGTCAATTAATTTGACTTTTTCGCAAAACAAAACAGAAGCTGAAAAATTAGTTGATGAAGGTGTTGCTTACCACGACAAAGGAGACTATGATGGTGCATTAAACAAATATAATAAAGCTCTTGAACTTGATAAGGATAATTTATTAGCTTTAGTTGAAAAAGCTTTTACATTAAACTCATTGAAAAAATATGATGAATCAATTTCAATTTGCAAACTAGCTATTGTAAAACATCCAAAAGATAATAGTTTAAAAAATGTTTATGTAACTTATGGAAATGCTTTGGATGAACTCAAAAAAACTGATGAAGCATTTACAGTTTATGATGATGGATTAAAACTATTTCCAGAATATTATCAACTTCATTTTAATAAAGGAATTACATATGCAAGCATTAGCAAATATGATAAAGCTATTCTGTCGTTTCAACAAGCAATCCTTATAAATCCAAAACACGCAAGTTCAAACAATGCAATTGCAAGGCTTGAAAAAATGAATGGTAGAAAAATTCCAGCTATTTTAGCTTTTTGTAGATTTCTAATTACTGAACCTCAATCGGCAAGAGCAAAAGAAAACTTAAATAGTTTGAAAGAGCTAATAAATGCAAATGTTAAGAAAACAAGTGAAAATTCTGTGACTGTAACAATAGATTCAAAAATGCTTTCTGAAGATGCAAAAAGCGGAAAACCAAAAGAAAATGATTTCTCATCAACAGAATTAATATCAACAATGGATGTTGCACTTGACTTTGATGAAAAAAATATAAACAAAACAGAAGTTGAAAATTTCATTCGAAAATTTGAGACAATTTGTGCGTCTTTGGATGAAATGAAAAAGAAAAATTATGGATTTTATTGGGACATTTATGCTCCATATTTCATAGAAATGAAAAAAAACAATTTAATTGAACCATTTGCTTATATCGTTTACGCATCTTCTGAAACAAAAGATGTAAATGAATGGCTAGATAAGAATCAAAAGGAGTTGGATAAATTTTATGATTGGTCGAAAAATTATAAATGGAAAACGAATTAAAAGTACTATCTACCTACCATTAGCTAAGGTTTATTCATAAGCTAATAATTGTTTTTTAGCGGTATTCATCAGTAATCCGTAGGTCGTTGGGCATCGAAGAGCTAACAATCAATCCTTTTCCTCAACACCTATGGCAATGAGTATAAAAGAAATAATCTAACTTTTTAGTTGCTTCCTGATTTTTAGTTAATAAAGGATGGTTTCGCAAAGATTGACGAGGATGTAAGTCAATACTAATTCAAATCTGCACTCCCTACTTACCCTTACGATTTCGATACATTCTGTAAATATAAATCCCTATGAGTCCCACTAAGATATAAGGGATAATCATAAGATAAACAATCCCGTCATTTACTGCTTCTGCTTGTGCTTTTTGACCAGTGCTTTCGAGAGAAGCTCTACACATTGCACATTGACCATAAACAGAAATTCCAAAAAACAAAAAACAGAAAACAAAACAACTTCGAAACTTGTTTAAAATCTGAAATCTGAAATCTAAAATCTGAAATTTAATTGGCATAATACGGAGAAATCATCAAATAAACAATAACACCTGTTACTGCAACATACAGCCAAAGGGGAAAAGCAATTTTAGCTATTTTCTTATGTCTGTCAAATCGCTCTGATAAGGCTCTAACATATGAAATTAAAACCAGAGGGATAATTCCTATAGATAAAATAATATGGGTAATTAAAATAAAAAAATAGATTGCTTTCATTATACCTTCTCCGCCATATTTTGTAGCTTCTGCTGTCATATGATAGGCAACATACATTCCTAAAAATGCAACCGAGCAGGCAATGGCAACTTTCATCAGTCGTTCGTGTAGTTGTCTGTTTCCTTTTTTAATAGCATTTACAGCTAAGATCAAAACTACTGCTGTAATTCCGTTTATCGTGGCGTAAATAGGAGGTAAAAACGATAAGGGTTTCACGTCAAAACCAAAGTCTTTTAGTTTGACTTTAAATAAAATGGCTACTACTACAGGGATAGCAATAGATAAAACGATAATCCAAGGATTGTATTTTTTTTCGATAGTAGATTGGTTTTCCATTATTCAGCTAAAAGTTTAGAAATATCTTGTTTGATTTGTTTAATGCCATCTTCGCTCAATCCGTCGTAATAGACTATAGGATTGTCAAATTCGTCTTTTCTGCAACGAATGTTTCCTTTTTTATCAATTAGTGCAAAAAGTCCTGAGTGCTCAAATCCGCCATTCACTTTTGGGTTTTCTCCTACGTATAGATTGAAACCTTTGTTCGCCATCTCAAAAATGGCTTTTTTGTCACCAGTTAAGAAATGCCAGTTAATGCCTTTTGCTTCTATTTGTTCGGCGTGTTTTTTTAATACCTCAGGAGTGTCGTGTTCTGGGTCTATGCTGATAGACGCAATACCGAAATTAGTGTTTGAAGCAAAACTACCTTGTACAAACTTCATATTGCGATTCATTACTGGACAAATAGAAGGGCAAGTAGTAAAGAAAAATTCAATCACATATACTTTGCCTTTGTAAGTGTCATTGCTTATGGTTTGTTTGTTTTGGTCAGTTAAGGAAAACTTAGGGGCTTTGCCAATAGTTAACAAGTCGCTTTCTTCGCTAGAACTCTGTTCAACTTGATTAAGTCTGTCGCCTTTCACAATAGAATTATTCTTAACTCTATCAACGATTTTTGGAATTACCAAAATTCCAAAAATTAAAATTATTGCAATGGTGCCTATATATTTCTTGTTCATTTTATTTCTTCTCGTGTAAATGAAAATCTTCTTTTTGTTGATTTCGTTTTAGTGCTAAACGGTATTCGCGTAATAGGATTTTTACATCATCAGACATTTCATTGTGTAAATCGGCTGCAGATGTGGTATTGTAGCTTTCTTTGTATTCGTTTTTGCCAGCTTTGTTTTTTCCTTTTCGGCCTCTATGATTTCGGTCTTTGTCTATGATTAGTACTTCAGAAGTTCCAAAATTTGAATCTAGTGTAGTGTGTAGCTTATAGCTGTTAAAGTAGCTTTGGATTTCATTTGGTTCTGCAAAAACAAATCTCCAGGCCGACATATTTTCTGTAAAACCAGATAGCTTTTCAAGTAATGATTTTACTTCTTTCTCCGTTCCTTTAGGAGCGATGATTACCACTTGGAAATCTTTGAAACCAACATATTTATCGTAAATTTTCTGATTAAGGTTGAAGATGTTTCCTTCATTTCTTTTAATATCTTTTCCAGTAAATCCTAAGATGGAGATTTTATTTGTGAGTTTTACTGGATTGCCATCAAGCGATTCCCATTTAGGAAGTTCTTTATTGTTGCGTGAAATTGTTGGTAGAAATAGTTGATTATGAGTTGCTGTAGCAAAAATTAAATAGATTAATACGGGCAACGCTAGAAGAAGAATCAAGATGAGTTTATTTTTCATCGTGGTATATAAATTTATGAAGTACAAAAATAAAAAAATCCCGACGAATCGGGATTAATTTGAATTAATATCTTGTTAAAAATTCCATTTTATAGTAGAATTCTTGAACACTTCATATATATAATCTCCTTCAACTAATAAGATAAAAATTAAATATAAAACTAGAAATACTAATGGAGCTACAATAGACCAGCGTAACCAAGGAGTTTCGCCTTCTAAGTGCATAAATGCCCACATAATTCCGTATGCTTTTGCGATTGTTAGGATGATGAAAATCCAGTTAAGTAAATTCATTCCTAAAAGATTTGTAAAATGTAATGAGTGCGGTTTGTATATACCTAATGCTACTTCTACAATAGTAATTACTGAAAGTATTCCGAAAACTTTCCAAATTCTACCTACATTTGATTCGTGTGCGTGTCCCATAATGTTTTAATTTTTTAAGATTAAACTAAGTAGAAGAATGTAAATACAAATACCCAAACTAAATCTACAAAGTGCCAGTATAATCCAACTTTTTCAACCATTTCATAGCTTTTTCTTCTTTCGTATGTTCCTAATATAACATTGAAGAAAATGATGATGTTAATCACAACACCTGAAAATACGTGGAAACCGTGGAAACCAGTAATAAAGAAAAAGAAGTCAGCAAATAATTTACTTCCGTATTCATTATGTTGCAAATTAGCACCCTCAATTACAAGGCTCGCTGTTTCCATTCTTTTTAAAGATTCTTCGCGAGTTAGTTCTATTTTCTGTTTTGTTTTAGGGTCAATAGTCTCGATTCGAACCAATAAGTCTGGATTTGCTTTGAAACCTTCTATAACTTGTTCTACTGTATAAGTAGGTAAAGTGCCTTCACTTTCAAACCATAATCCATTACTGCGCTTATGTTGTTCTCTTTCAACAGGAATATTAGCTGCGAAATCTGCAATAGCTACTCTTTTGTGATCTTTATTTACAAATTGTAGAATTGAGCCACCTTTTGTTTCTACTGCTCCGTACTCGCCTTTAATAAAGTTTTTCCATTCCCATGCTTGTGATCCTACGAAGATAAGACCTCCAATAATAGTAAGGAACATATAAAGAATTACTTTGTTTTTGTTCATTTGATGCCCAGCATCCACTGCAAGTACCATTGTAACAGACGAGAAAATTAGAATAAACGTCATTAATGCTACATAATACATAGGTGCTGATACACCGTGCATAAAAGGGAAGTGAGTAAATACCTCGTCAGCTAGAGGCCAAGTTTCGATAAATTTAAATCTTGAAAACCCGTAAGATGCTAAGAATCCTGAAAATGTAAGAGCATCTGAAACGATGAAAAACCACATCATCATTTTACCATAGCTTGCTCCCATAGGCTCATTTCCGCCGCCCCAAGTTTTTCCATCAGTACTAGTAGTAACTGTAGTTGCCATAGAATTGTGTTTAAAAAGTTGTCAAATTTACGTTTTTTTCTTATTTCACGAAATAGAAAAATAAAAACAAATATATCCAAAGAAAATCTAAAAAATGCCAAAACATTGCTCCAAGCTCTATCCCTGTGGTTTGCAATGAGTTATATTTTTGTTTAAAATGATTATAAATTATAATTAATAAGGAAATTATGCCTGCAGCTAGATGCAAGATGTGCATAAAAACGAGTATGTACACAAACGTTGCTGATATATTACTGGTAGGTCCTGTAAAATTATATCCTAATGCTATGATTTGCTCAAATCCTTTAATCTGGTAAAATACAAATCCTAATCCTAAAAATAATGTCGCTAATAAAAAAGTCGTTGTGTTTTTTCTATCGTCTTTTTTTATAGATAGTTTAGCAAAGTGTATGGTGATACTGCTCATTACTATTAGAATAGTACTAATGGTAAATGATGAAGGGATAACCATATTATGTATCCAGTCTTTTCTTGAAGCACTTACTAAATAGGCACTAGTTAAACCGCCAAACATCATAAACATACTTAGCATCGCAAACAAAAGGATGAGTTTTTGTGAACGCGCTTGTCTTTGTTTTTCTTCTTGAATCGTCATTGTCATAATTATCGTAAAAATTTATCTAAAACATAAACTACCTGTATGAGTGAAATATAAGCAACACTCACGAGCATTAGTGTTTTTGCAGATTTGTCGTCTTGTTTTTTATATAAATTGGTTGCAGCATAAAACATCCAACATCCAATAGCTAAAATTATAATGGCAGATAATGGAGTTAAATACAATCTGCCTGTAAATCCGAAGGAAGGTAATACAGAAGCTACTACAAGCCAAACTGTATATAGCAATGTCTGCATAGCAGTTCCTTTATTTCTTTCACCTGTAGGTAGCATAAAAAAACCTCCTTTTTTATAATCTTCAAATAAAAACCATCCAATAGCCCAAAAGTGAGGGAATTGCCAAAAAAATTGAATGATGAATAATGTCCCTGCTTCAATACCGAAGTCATTTGTAGCAGCTACCCATCCTAACATAAATGGTATCGCACCAGGAAAAGCACCAACAAAAACGGATAAGGGGGTTTGGGTTTTTAGAGGTGTATATATACACGTATAAAGAAAAATTGAAATAGCCCCAAACATTGCTGATTTGGGATTTATTATATACAAAATCACTAAACCTGCTATAGTTAAAGCCGTAGCAATTACAAATGCTTTTTTAGGAGTCATTCTGCCAGAAGGGATAGGTCTGTTTTTAGTTCTATCCATTAGGACATCTAGTTCTTTTTCAATAATTTGATTGTAAGCATTAGACGCTCCCACCATACAATAACCTCCAATGGCTAAGAGGACAAGTGTTGTGAGTGTTTGCGAATTAAATTCATAGATACCAAGTAAGTAACCACATAGTGAAGAAAAAACGACACTAATAGCTAAACCAGCTTTAGTGATTTCTTTAAAATCAGTAAAAATACTTGACAAATTACCTGATGAATTATTGTTTTGGTTCAAAACCGAATTTATTTAAAAACGGGTCAAAGATAGGAATAAAAAAAACCTCTAACAAAAAGTTTGCTAGAGGTTATGAAAATAACTAGTTAAAACTTACACTAATTCTCCTGTTTTTCTTTTATCACGTAACCAATATTTGATACGTTTTACGAGATAGAACATCACAGGTACCATTACTAAAGTTAGCACCGTAGCATAAGTCAATCCGAAAATGATTGTCCACGCTAATGGTCCCCAGAAAATAACGTTGTCACCTCCCATATACAAATGAGGATTCAAGTCTGTTACTAAACCGAAGAAATCAAAGTTTAATCCTATAGCAAGTGGAATTAATCCTAATACTGCTGTCAACGCAGTCAACAATACAGGACGCAAACGAGATTTTCCAGATTCGATAATAACTTCTTTTATTTCTTCTAAAGTCAAATCATCGTGGCTTTCTAAACCATTATCGGCTACTTTTTTATCCATCAATAAGACGAAGAAGTCCATTAATACGATTCCGTTTTTAACTACTACTCCCGCAAGTGAGATAATACCCATCATAGTCATTAGTACCACAAAGTTCATTTGCGCAATAACATATCCATAGAATACACCACTAAAACTTAATAGTACGGTAAACATAATGACCATTGTTTTTGAAACCGAGTTGAATTGTAAAACAATGATCGTCGTAATACCTGCAAGAGCTAAGAATAAAGCGAAGAATAAGAAGCTTTGATTTTTGCCTTGTTCTTCCTGTACTCCTGAAAAGCCATAGGTAATGTCACCACCTAGTTTGAAGTTTTCTAATTCTTTTGCAATACTTTTAGTTATTTCGTCACCATTATATCCTGTTATAATGTTAGAATATACGGTCATAACACGTTTGTAGTTCTTGCGTTTAATTTTATTATACGTAGTTGTTTTTTCGGTGTTTGAGACTGCCGAAATAGGCACTTGCATAATTTGTCCGTTATTCGGATTGCGATACGTAAGCGGCTGATTAAAAAGTACACTTTCATTTTTGCGTTGGTCTTCTTGTAAACGCATTACGATATTATAATCATCATCCCCTTCTTTATAAGTCGAAATTTCTTGACCATACACTGCACGACGAAGTGTAAAACCTGTCATTCCTGTAGAAGCACCTAAACTACCAGCGTTTGAACGATCAATGCGAACTGATAACTCTGGACTTTCTTTATTGATATCGACTTTTAATTTTTCGATACCTGGAATGTTTTTAGCGTTCAAGAAATCAATCATACGATCAGCTTCTTTTAGCATTAGGTCATAATCGGTTCCTGTTAATTCGATACTAATAGGGTAACCAGCAGGAGGACCAGCAGCATCTTTTTCTACAGTAACCGAAGCACCTGGGATAGCTTTGATTTTTGCTCGAACTTCTTCCATTACATCAGAAGTGTTTACTCCACGTCGGAATTTGAATTCGGAGAAATTTACCGTTACTTTACCTTTGTGTGGTGTTTCTGATTGTGAACCTAAATCTACTTGTGGGTTTGTTGCACCGACACCCACTTGCGCCACGATTGATTCTGCTAAGAAGTTCTCGTTTGTAGAAGGATCTACATATTTACTAAGTACATTGATAATTTGTTTCTCCACAAAATTGGTTGCTTTATTGGTTTTAGCAATATCTGTTCCTTGTGGATATTCTATATAAGCAATTACTTGATTAGGAATATTGTCAGGGAAGAATAATACTTTTCTTGGGAAGATTCCAACCAAAATGAATGAGAAGAAAAGCATTCCTACAATAATCCCAAAAGCTTTCCAAGCCGCTTTTCCTGTCAAAATCTTAGCCAACATTCCTTTGTATTTGTCTTCCATACGTGGGAAAAAGCTATGCTGGAAATCTTGTGTCCATTGATATAATTTTTTGTAGTATAACCACATTAACCCTACGGAGATAAGTGCTAGGTGCCCTATAGCTCTTCCAAAAGAAGAATCAGCTACATTTCCGAAGATCACAAATACAATTCCTACGGCTAAAAATATAATGGTGTTTCTTTTTAAAACTCTTGATGAAATATTTCTGTCTTCAATATCCATTGAACCTCCTGTCATAGCAGCATTTACAACCATTGCGACAAATAATGAAGCACCTAAGGTAACAGAGAGTGTTAATGGGAAATACATCATAAATTTACCCATCGTACCAGGCCATAAGGCAAATGGTAAAAAAGCCATCAACGTAGTTGCGGTGGATGAAATAACTGGCCAAGCAATTTCGCCAATACCAATTTTGGATGCTTGAATTCTTGGCATTCCTTTTTTCATATTCGCAAAAACATTATCGACCACAACGATGCCATCGTCCACAAGCATACCTAATCCCATTACTAAACCAAATAATACCATCGTGTTCATTGTTACTCCTATAGCTTGAAGTAGGGTAAAGGCAATAAAGATAGATAATGGAATTGCTGCACCCACGAATAATGAATTTCGTAATCCCATTGTGAACATTAAAACAATCATTACCAATACAACACCAAAAATAATGTGATTTGAAAGTTCATTCACTTGATGTTCTACGCGCGAAGATTGGTCGTTTGTAAGGGTAACCTCCAAATTTTTTGGTAAAACGGTTTCTTGAGCTTTTTTAATGACTTCTTTTACTTGGTCGATCGCAGTAATCATATTTTGCCCTGAACGTTTTTTTACGTTAAGCATTACTACTTCTTGGTTTTTTTCACGAGCAAAAGTCGTTCTTTCTTTTTCTTTAAAGCTTATTGTTGCGATATCTTTTAGATATACAGAACCTCCAAATGATTTTACTATAATATTTTCTAAATCGGCTGGTTTTGCGATTTCTCCTATAATACGGATATTATTTCTAGCTCCTTGCGAAACTAAATTTCCCCCAGACAGCGTCATATTCTCATAACGAACTGCATTAGCAATGTCGTCAAAGCTAACCTGAGCAGCATTCATTTTGTAAACATCTACTGCAATTTCTACTTCTTTTTTATCAACTCCTAGTATATCAACCGCTTTAACTTCTGATATGTCTTCAATTTCATCTTCGAGATATTCACCATATTTTTTAAGTTGTTGGGCAGTATAATTTCCTTTCAAATTGATGTTAAGAATAGGAACTTCTTCGGCAATATTGATACTAAATACATTTGGTTCTACTTTACTTCCATTGTCTAGAGTTGGCCAATCTGTATCAGCTTTAGAAACATCTACTTTGTCTTTAATTAAAATTTTAGCTTGATCTACGGTAACATCGTCGTCAAATTCGGCTACGATCATTCCGTAATCTTGAAACGAGCTTGAAGTTACTTTGTTGACCCCACTAATATTTTTTATATTATCTTCTAAGGGTTTGATGACTAATTTCTCTACATCTTCTGCCGAGTTACCTGGAAAGATGGAAGATATATAAATTTTGTTTTCGATGATTTCTGGGAAATCTTCACGAGGCATAGTTACATAGGCATAAATACCTGTGATTACCACAATAAAAGTTAGGATATATACCGTAACTCGGTTATCTACAGCCCAACTAGATATACTGAATTCTTTTTGTTGATGACTCATATATAAGTTTAGTTATTTAAGAGTTTAAAGTTTAAGGTTTATTTGCGATTTATAAAGGCACTACTTCTTAAACGAGTATGTTCTCATACACTTCTAATCTTTTAAACTCTTATTCTATAATTAAAAATTTACTTTCATTCCTTCCGAAATTGTATTCGCTCCTTCAGTAACAACCCTGTCATTTGATGATAAGCCTGATAAAATTTCGGTAGCATTATCTGCGGATTGTCCTATTTTTACTATAGCTTTCTTAGCTACACCTGAATTTTTAGTAGCATCTGTAACTACAAAAACGAATTTATTTCCTTTAGCATCTGTTTGAATAATTCCGCTTGGAACTACAGTCGCTTTTCTATTGCTGTAATCGATAATTTTAAGTTTGGCTACCTGATTAGGACGTAACAAGCCTTCAGGATTAGGGATGCTAACCTCGATGCCAAAACTTCTGTTGGCTGGGTTGATGCTTTTTGCTACTTGACGAACTTTTCCGTTGTATTTTTTACCAATAGATGTAATTGAAGCTTCTACCGTAGTTCCAACTTTTACTTTACCTACATACGTTTCAGGAATTGCTGTCGAAACATACATACTTCCTAGATTCACAATTCTCATTAATCCTTGTGGACTAGGAGCTACTACCTGACCACGTTCTACAAAAACATCATCTATAGTTCCAGTAAAAGGTGCTTTAATGATTGTTTTTGCTACCTGTGCACGCATTTGCGCTACAGCTTTTTGGGCAGAAATCATTTGTGTTTGTGCTTGTAAATATTGAATTTCGGAACCAATTTTTTGTGACCAAAGATTTTTTTGACGCTCAAAAGTGGTTTTAGCTAAGTTGTATTGATTTTCTACACTTGCTAATTGTTGACTCATACCTGCATCATCTACTCTTCCTAGAATTTGACCTTTGGTAACTTTGTCTCCTGCTTTTACATTTAATGCAACTAGTGTTCCGCTAAATTCTGGTTGGATTAAAATATTCTGGTTGGTATCTATATTTCCTTGAATATCTAAATAATGATTGAAGACTGTATCTTTAATCGTTTTTACTTCTACTAATGCTTCTTCGTTCTTTTTATCAATCGATGAAAGTGTCTTGTCGATTTTTGCCAAATCCGCTTCTAGTGCGGCTTTTTTGTTTTTTAATTCGGTGATGTTTTTTGTTTTGATTAAATCATCAATGCTAGTTGAATTTTCTTTGCTACCACAGGCAAAAAATAGCGATGATAAGGATACTATTAATAATTTTCTCATTTTGAAATATTTTGTTATTAGTTCTTTTGTGTTAATTTTTCGATAGCAGCTCTTTTGTTTATCACATCAATCATAGATTGTAGAAAAGATTGTTGTGCTGCATATAATTGTCGTTGTGCTTCTGTAAATTCAAAACTGGTTGAAAGTCCTTCTTTAAATTTAACCGATTGTTTATTCTCAATTCTTTCGGCAAGTTTCAAGTTGTTTTTAGAATTCTCATATTGAGCCACTGCATATTCATAATCGCTTTTCGCTTTTTGATATTCAAGCTTTAGTTTTTGCTCGGTTTCTGTAAGTTTTATTTTTGATTGTTCTAATGCAATTTTTGCTTGCTGCGTTCTTGAGCTTCGTCCAAAAGAACTAAAAATAGGTACGTTTAGTCCAATTCCGATGTTAGAGTAATTAAACCATTGTTGGTTACTGTCAAACATTGTGAATTGATTCCCGAAAGTGTTATATCCAAAATTAGCTTGTGCGCCCAAAGATGGTAGTGCTTTACTTTTTTGAAGTTTTAGTAACAAGCGATTTGATTCTTCTATGTTTTTGCCAATTTGGTAATCAATATTGTTTTCTACTTTAAATTCATTTGACAAAACGGCTAAATCTATGTTTTTAGAAGTTAAATCTTCTAATTTTTCTGTTAGCATAATGTTTTCATTAAGTTCAATTCCTAAAAGAAGCTTTAACATATTTGTTGCTACAATTTGCATTCTTTTAGCATAATCTAATGAGCTATTTACTTGCGATAACGTAATTTGTAATCGCTCTACTGATTCTTCTTCGGCAAAACCATTTTTGTAAATCTGTTTAGTATCGTTAAGTGTTTTTTCAAGAATGGTTTTATTCTTTTCAATAATTTTTATGCTTTCTTCTGCTAAAAGTACATTGCCATAAGAGTTAGTGGTAATTTCTCTTATTTCTTGTTCCGTTTTTTTAATAGCGTTTTCAGAAATCTTTAAATACGTTTTAGCAGATTGTAACCCAACAATATAAGAACCATCAAAAATAAGTTGGTTCAAAGTTAGCTTAGCATCCATATTATTGAATGTTCCAAAAGTCAACGCGACTGGCGTTCCTCCAAAATCAATGATGTTCGTCTGAAGTTTAAGATTGTTAAGGTAGTTGACACTTCCGCTAATTTGTGGTAAACCCATTGTAGTGGTCTCCCATTTTTTTTGTTTTGCGATTTCTAAATCTTTACTCGCATTCTTAGCGGTATAGTTGTTCTTTATGGCATAATCTATGGCTTGTGATAGACTAAAGGAGTAATTTGTTTTGTCTTGGGCACTTGCTTCTCCAAGCACAAAAAAGGTTAATAAGGCGATTATTTGTTTCATTTATAATTGATTGTGAATTTGTAATTGTTTTTCAAGTTCTATTATACCTTTTGGAGTTGCTAATGCTCGAGTATGGTATTCGAGTGCTTCCATTTCTAGTTGTAATGCTTCTTTTTCCAAAAGTGTATTTTCGTTTATGCTAAAAATCAAAGTGTAGTAAAACTGTATGTAAGCTTGAATGTTGACTTCTTTACGGTACAAACCTTGCTCAATTCCTTTTGTAATGTTTTGACCAAACATTTCATTGCAATCTTCAATTTCGCTTGCCATTAGTTTTTCATAAACTTCTGGATAGTGTCTTTTTAATTGATATACGGGGGAATTGTCATACGATTGAAACATTTCCTTGAACAAACGTCTGATTTCGAAATTTTCCTGAATAGCATTGTAGTTTTTTTCTACGATTTCATCAATAACCCGATGAATATTTTCATGGACAATATGTGTACTTGCTTCTATTAATTTCTCTTTGTTACTAAAAAATTTGTAAATGGTTTTTTTAGAAATGCACATTTCGCAAGCAATATCATCCATCGTCACACTCTTGAAACCTATTTTCAAGAACATTTCCGTTGCTTTAGCGATGATTTTGTCTTTCATTTTAAGTAGATTGTAGTTTTACTCATTTAAAAGTGAGGCAAATATACATTGGAAACTTTTAATACTAAAAAAGTTTCCTTGACTTTTACATTTTTTTAACATTTTTTTAATTTTGTCTAAGTGTTAGAATTGAAGTATTTTAGCTGAAATTTTTTACACAATGCATTCTATACTTCAATACCAAGAGATAATTTCTAAGCATTTTTCAGAACTCACCATTTCAAAACAACCTGATAACCTTTATGAACCTATACGATATATTTTGTCACTTGGTGGTAAAAGAATGCGACCAGTTTTAACATTAATGTCGGCTGAGGTTTTTGATGCTGATATATTTAAAGCGATTAATGCAGCTACAGCAGTTGAAGTTTTTCATAATTTTTCATTGATACATGATGATATTATGGATGACGCGCCTTTGCGCAGAGGCAATCAGACTGTACATGAAAAATGGAATATCAATACAGGAATTCTTTCGGGCGATGCAATGTTGATTTTGGCCTATCAGTTTTTTGAATCGTATGAGCCAAAAATTTTTAGAGAACTAGCCAAACTATTTAGTAAAACAGCGCTGGAAGTTTGCGAAGGGCAACAGTATGATGTAGATTTTGAAACTCGAGACGATGTAAGTATTCTTGAATATTTGAAAATGATAGAATATAAGACAGCCGTACTTGTGGCAGCGGCTATGAAGATGGGCGCAATTGTGGCAGAGACTTCAGAAGAAAATGCTAACTTAATTTATGACTTTGGACTTAATTTAGGTATTGCTTTCCAAATCCAAGATGATTATTTAGATGCTTTTGGAGATCCCGAAACCTTTGGCAAACAAGTGGGCGGTGATATTATAGAGAACAAAAAAACGTTTTTATACATCAAAGCATTAGAATTTGCTAATCCAACAGATAAGGAAAAACTTTTGCAACTTTTTTCAATGCAACCCGAGGATAATACAGATAAAATACAATCAGTTAAAGAAATTTTTAATTCTTCTGGAGCGAGTCAGGCAACGCAACAAGCTATAAAGGATTATACTTTTGAAGCCTTTAAAACATTAGAACAAATTGCTATTTCTGATGAGAAAAAACAAGTTTTAAGGAAATTTGGTGAAAGTTTGATGAATAGAAATGTCTAAAATTAGGTCACTTTTTTTTGAAAATCAAAAGGAGAGTTGGAGAGGGCAACTTTTTCTAGCCTTATCCTTTTTTGTTTTTACTATAGTTGCTTTGGGTGTAGATTCTTTAGGATTTAAAGCAAAGTATTTTGACGGAAGGAATTTGACAAATCTGCTGGCAATTAGTTACTTTTTGATATTCTTTTATTTCTCAGGTGCTTATTTGAAAAAGTTACTATTTGTGATGGTGCCTCTTTCTTATATAGGAGAATTGATTTTTTGTAAACTTTTAGGGTTTTACGATTATAGCACTATACAAATTCCGTTATATGTTCCTTTTGGACACGCTATAGTATATGCTTCTGGATATGTGATCGCTCATACCGAATTTGCTAAACAAATGGAAGAAAAACTACGAAAGATTTTCTTTATTGGATTTGTATTGCTTTTTCTAGGAACAGGTATTTTTCTAAAAGATTATTTTACACTCCTCTTTGGTGTCTTCTTCTTTTTATTGCTGAAAAGAAAAAAATGGGAAAATCTATATTACTTCATTGCTTTATGTGTTATTTTTATCGAATTAACAGGCACTTATTTTGGATGTTGGCAATGGAAACCTGAAGTTTTTAATTTTTTGAAAACTTGTAATCCTCCTATGGGTGCGGTATTTTTTTATGCTGGAGGAGATGTATTATTAGCTAAAATTGTTTTTTATTGGAAAAAAGAATAACTATGAGTTTTATTGCACCTGTTTCTACCGATTTATTATTATCTGAAGCTCAAAAAGAGGCTTTGTACGTAAAACTTGTTGAGCAAATAAATAAAGATTTTACCTTGGCTAACGAATCGGTTGATTTTGAAAACTCGATTGCTCCAATTGATTTGAAACTTCAGCTTCACGAGAAAGTGTATAAGCTTATTCAATATAAATTTGCCGAATATTTGAATTTACTTTACATCATAGATGTGCCAGAATCTCAAATAAAATCGCTCGACGGCTCTGATTTGGTTGAACTAAGTGAGCAAGTGGCTTTTTTAATTCTAAAGAGAGAATGGCAAAAGGTTTGGTTTCGTAATAGGTATTGAAACCTGAAAAAAGTATTGCCCAAAGCGTAACTATTCTGGTTTTTTTATTGGTTGAAAAATATAAAATGGATGAAATCCCAAATAGCAAGTACCAAAAACACTCGAATTGATGCTAAAAAAAATCAAAAAAGCAAAACTCAAAAAAGCAAAACTCAAATTCTAAAAGGATAAGCCAACTTGAAATGGTTTGAATTTTAAATCATTAAAGTATTCGAGTTTAATTGTGTTTTATATTTATGCTATTCTATAAAAATCATTTATTTTTTAATTTTGGACTATAGACATATCCAAAACTAAATTCAAAGAAATCGGCTTGTATTAGGTTTGAATTGATGTTGGCAGCAATAAATACATTGTGTTGCGGGGCTTTTTTGGACGTAACAGCATAGTAACGTAATCCCAAACGTGAAGAAACATATCTTTTTATTTTAGCTTGAGTACCAAATTCAGCGGCGATGTCCGATTCGGTATAGCCTCCATTGTTCACATGCCAATCTAATTCGTAAGCTGGTTTGTAAAAATTGATTCCTAATTCTGCTTCTACACTAAAATGATTTATTAAAACTTCACAACTGCTAAATAATCCAATAGCCGTTGCGCTTTGAAAGGGATTGCTTGTCAGTTTTTGAAAATTCTTAGTAATTATAGGACCTTCCTCTTTGATGTAATCGTAATAATCTTCATAAAATCTATAATAGAAGTTTAGCCCATATTTGAAACATTTGTTTTTTATTCGACCTATTCCAAAAGAAGCCGTATAAACATTTTTAGGAGAATTGTAATTTCTAAAAAGTGATTTTTTTCCAAAACCTAATCGGGTAGAATAATAAGTTTGTGTTTCAGAAGAATTGGTATCGTCAGTTTCGTTTGACACAGGTATAGTGTTTTTTGTAAAATTGAATTCGGTTTTGATTGTAGCTAGATAAGAGTTTAAACCTAGATTAGGCCAACGAGTGTGACCATTAGAAATGTGGGTAAGCCCAGCGCCAATTTTAAGATTGAAATCTTTTCGATGTACTAAATCGTAGTATAAAAAAGAGCGAAATGCCGAAGTAAAATTGGTTGAAATGGCATGGTTGCCTGGATTTGTCACTTCATCGTAGATGCGGTTGTTGTAGGAAGCACCAAAGGCTACTTGAAAACGTATTCTATTCGTAATTTTATTAAGAATCCCGAAATCTAAGAAGGGCATCATTGTAAGCCCATACCCAACTTTCTCTTGATTACCAAAATCAGTGTAAGAAAGTAATATGCCAGTTTTTGGATAATTTAGTAGTTTAGCCCAATTCTCGTTTCCAAAGTTAGTAGTGCCCACAGTAACCTCAAAACCTTGTTGATTTTTTGTTTCTGGAAAAATACTTAATGGTGGCATAATTTGACCAATGCTATAACCCACTCCAATAAAGTTGAAGTTTTTGTTAGTTGTTACAACACTTTCTTGTGCTACTATTATTGAACTTGTTAGTAAAGTAATTAGTAGTATGGTTGATTGTTTTAAAGTCATTCTGTAGAAGCTATAATTTGATTGAATCACAAATCAAATATAATGCAAAGATTAATAATCAATTTTTTGTTACGCAAAAATAAGAAGTAGAGTTAATTTAGAAAATTAAGCATATAGGACTTAATGTCTTATACTTATTTAGTAGTTCAAAGTATGCATAAAAATGTTTTACACGGCATTCGCGTTTAAAAAATTATCACTCCAGATGGTTCAAAGTCATCAAGGTAGGAAGTTTTAAGCTAAATTATAATTGTTTAATGTTTTGAATTTAAATTGATCATATGATTTAGCATCGCCTATTCTCTTCTTTGGAGTCTCCTGCGTCGAAATGAACAAACGAAACGCTTAAACTTAATACATTGGCGAGAGCGACGGAGGGTTGTCTCGTCCTAAAATAATTACGCAAATATAAACAAGTAATCAAATCACTATTTTATGAACAATCACAAATAAATGATTTAAAAAAAGTGCGTTATTACTATATTTGTATTGTTAATAAGTTATTTATGCAAGTAAACTTCCATCAACGATTAAAACAGTTAAAGTTAGAAAAAGGTCTTTCTAAAGGTGATTTAGCTAACCTTGCAGGTGTGCACTACTCTCAGATAGGAAGATATGAACAAACAGGAGTAAATCCTTCTGCGGATATTATGGCTAAATTAGCTAATACTCTTGGTGTTTCTTCCGATTTTCTAATGAATGGTAATTTAGATAATCTTGCTAAAAACTCTCTGACTGATAAAGAATTATTAAATCCGTTTAAAGCTATTGAGAGTATGGAGGAAGAAGATAAATCTGTGATAAAAACACTTATCGATGCTTTTATTACTAAAAAGAAAATACACAACTAGCACTTTAATTATGACAGCAACAGCTTTAAAACAGGTTAATAAAAAGCTTAAAAATCTACCCGATGCTTTAGTAGAGGAAGTTGAGAAGTATATTGATTTTTTAGCTTTCAAGTATAAACAAGAAAGTGAGCAAGTGCCTCAATGGCATAAAGATATTGTTTTAAGAAGAATAAATGATCCTCAAGAGCCAGTTGATGCTTTTGATATGTTAGAGGATTTAGATTCTGAATAATGAAAAAATACAAAATAAATGCTGACCCTAGAGTAAAAACTGATTTGAAAGAAGCTAGAGATTACTTGAATAGTAAGAGAAAAGGCTGGGGGATCAGATTTATAAAAGAGTATAGAGGGTTACTACAAACATTGCAATCAAATCCTGATTTTGAGATACGTTATAAAAATGTTCATTGCCTGCCAATGAAAACTTTTAAATATTTGATTCATTTTAGAATAGATTCTTCAGTAAAAAGTGTACATATTTATGCCGTGATTTCTACTCATAGAGACCCTAATATACATTATTTGTAAAACAACAAAAGCACCTTTTTTACAGAGTGCTTTTTGTTTTTATATTGTGTGCACCAGCGAGACGCTGGCGTCAGCGTGAGAACATTTTAAAAAAATTGTCAAAGTAGCTCATATTAAAATTATACACTTTATGGGATAGTGTCTTTTTTGAATAATTTTTGATAAAAAAAAGAGCTATCTTTCTCAGATAACTCTTTTTCGAATTCACTAATATTTTTTTGCTTCTCGCTCTGCTTTCTCAACTCTTTTTCGCTGATCGTCTAATTTTTCTCTCATTTTTGCAATTTTTTCTAGCATTTTTTGCTCATCGTTTGGTGAGAGTTTTCCTTTACTTTTTTGTTTTTCAAATTTCTCAGTAGCTTTTTGAATGTCTTTATTCAAATCTTCTTCTTTTTCACGAGCATCGTCTAGACGTTTTCTTGCTTTTTCAGCTCTTTCTCTTTCCTTTTCAGCTTTTTCACGTTCTTTTTCTAATTTTTTTCGTTCTTTCTCCATTTGATCCGCAGCTTTCTCACGTTCTTTTTCTAATTTTTCACGTTCCTTCTCCATTCGGTCAGCAGCTCTTTCTTGATCTTTTATTCTTTTTTCTTCTGCTTCAATTCTTTCTTCTTCAGCTTTTTTTCTTTTCATTTCTGCACGTTGTGCTTCTTTCTCTGCTTTTTCTTTAGCAAGATTTTCTTCTTTAATTTTAAGAATTGAATCTTGCAGTTTTTGCGCTTTTACTTGTTCCGAAATGATATTGGTATCTTGAGCATTCGCTAGATTGAATCCTGCAAATAAAATAAGTCCCGAAATAATAATTTTACTCTTCATAGTTAATAATCTTTTGATTTTTAAATTAGAAATATTCCTTTTGTATAAATTTACATAAATGATTTGTTACTATGGAAATGCTAAAGAAATATTTTATGGTTATACTTTTTTTGTTTTGTGCTTGCAAAGAAGCAAAAAACGAGCCAAATGCAATTGATACTACTAAAAATTTTTACTCTGATAATAACAGATCAATTAATGATTTCTTTTTGCCTAAATCAACCACTGGAGTTATAATCAAACATCAGTTTTATACTTTGTCTTATTCTGAAAGGCATGAACAAGCAGAATGGGTGGCATATGAACTAAAAAAAAGTGATTTAGGTAAGTCTAATTTTAAGCGTCCGTATTTTATTGAAGACCCGTTAGTAAGTTCTGGTTCAGCAAATTGGAAAAATTATAATCATTCAGGTTATGATAGAGGTCATTTATGTCCCGCTGGTGATAGAAGGTTTTCGAAAGAAGCATTTAATGAAACCTTTTATACGTCTAATATTTCTCCCCAAAAAAATGATTTTAATTCTGGAATTTGGAATAGATTGGAATTAAAAGTTCGTTATTGGGCAGAAAAATATGATGGGCTATATGTGGTTACAGGCGGAGTTCTTAAAGGGGATCTAGAAGCGATAGGTAGAGAAGATGTTACTGTTCCTGATTATTTTTATAAAATTTTAATAGACAAAAGAGATAATGATTATAAAATTATTGCTTTTTTGATGCCACATAATGACTCAGAAAAACCTTTGAAAGATTTTGTGGTTTCAGTTGATGAAATTGAAAAAATGACGGGTATAGATTTCTTCCCTAAATTACCTGATACAATCGAAAATAATTTAGAAAGAAAAACAGATTATAAGGATTGGAGTTTTGGTAAAGAATTTTCTTGGAAAAGATAATTTACCATTCATTTACTTTATTAGCATCCATTTTTAAGAAAACAAAAAGTAAGATTGTGAATCCCCATAAGCTAGAACCACCGTAAGATAAAAACGGTAATGGTACACCAATAGTTGGAAAAATACCTATAACCATTGCTATATTTACAAAGAAATGCGTAAAGAGAATACTTACAACGCCATAACCATAAATCCGACTAAATTTTGTTTTTTGATTTTCGGCTAAATATAAAATTCGTAACATTAAACCTACAAAGAGGAGTACAATGACAGAAGTACCTGCAAATCCCCATTCTTCTCCTACAGTTGTAAAAATATAATCAGTATGTTGTTCTGGAACGAAGTTTCCTTTTGTTTGTGTTCCTTCAAGATAACCTTTTCCAACCCAGCCTCCTGAACCAATAGCTATTTTAGCTTGATTAGTGTTGTACCCAATGCCGCCCATATCAACTTCTTTTCCTAATAGAATATTGAAACGGTCACGATGATGTTGCTTGAAAACATTTTCAAAAACATAGTTAACAGAAAGTGAAAATCCAGACATTAGTATAAAAACTATTGCACTCCCCACTATATTTCGATACTTTCTTCTTGATTTTAAATATTGAAGAACAATTCCTATAAAGATGATTAGAATGACATATTGAGGTTTGAGTAATAATGCCATTACAAATAAAACTATAGCGAAAGCACCTGTCCATAAATACCAACTTGATAAGCCTTCACGATGTAAAACAAAGATTAGTGATATGAAAATTAATGCACTTCCTGGATCAGGCTGCGGCAGAATTAGTAAGATGGGTAATCCAATGACTAATAATGCTAATATTTGATGATTGACTTTTTTTAAATTTATTTGGGGGTCACTTAGAAATTTAGCTAAAGCTAATGCAGTAGCAGCTTTGGCAAATTCTGATGGTTGTAATGTAAAAGTACCAATGGCATACCAACAGCGTTGTCCTGCAATTGTTTTACCGGCGACAAATAGACCAGCTAAAAGTACTAAGGATGCTCCAAAAATGACACTGGAAAAGCGTTCGTAAAATTTACCTTCTAATGTTAAAACTATAATTATTAGTAGAATAGTAAATCCAATAAAGAATAATTGTTTGCCGTAATTTTGAGTTAAATCAAAGATATAATCTGAGTCTGGTTTTAAATCGGAAGAATAAATATTCATCCAACCTATAACTACTAAAGCAGTGTAGATAAGTACTGAAACCCAGTCAATATGACTACGAATACTTTGATCTTTCATTTATTCTAAAGGTTTACTTTTATTAATTGAATCCAATTTGTTTTTTTGAATAACTCTTTTTATGGAGTCTAAACGCAGTTTTACTTTATACATAGAGTCTATGTACTTTTTAGTAAACTTGTTATATTCATGTTGAAGACTCGTGTTTAGAACTCTAGTCTCTCTATCTTTCATTGTGATTTTTCTTCTAATGTATTTTTCAACCATTAGAGTTGTAATTGGTCCCGCAACTGTAGATCCAAATCCTCCATTTTCCACAAAAACAGCGATAGCAATTTTCGGATCTCTTTTAGGAGCAAAAGCAACGAAAATAGAGTGGTCTTTTAGTTGAACTTTTTTTCCGTTAATTTTAGCAAAGTTTTCAGCAGTTCCAGTTTTACCACACATTTCAATGCCGTCTATACCTAAAAAATAAGCTGTCCCAGTTTTGAAAACTTCAGATAAACCTTCTACCACTGGTGGATATAAATTTTTATCTATTGTAGTTTCGTGTTTGGTTCTGAATTTTATATCTATTGGTTTGCCTTTAATCTTTTTAATGATATGAGGAGTGTAATAATAACCTCTATTAGCAACTGTTGCCATCATATTAGCCAGCTGAATAGGAGTCATTAGCACTTCTCCTTGACCAATAGAGTTAGAAACAATCATAGTAGATTTTAGGCTGCCTTTTGGATATACTTTTTCATATGTTTTAGAGTTAGGAATATTACCTCTTCTTCCAGTAGGTAAATCATACCCCATAAATTGTCCAAGGCCAAAACTTTTTACGTGACGACTCCAGAAATCGACTCCTACTGAGGCATTCGGGAATGAGTTTAAGGTTCTTAAGTAAGTGTTTCCAAAATAAGCATTACAAGATTTTGCAATACCCATATGAAGTTTTCTGTGTCCACCGCCACAGTGACAACGCATAAAGCGACGACCATAGCTAAAACCATGGTAACATCCAAAAGTACTTGCAGTATCTATTACTTTTGCTTGTAACCCAACTAAGGCAGTTAAGATTTTAAAAGGAGATCCTGGTGGGTATTCTGCCAATAAACTTCTGTCGTAAAGCGGTTTTGCTAATGAGTCGTTGTATAGTTTGGTGAAATTTTTTGAACGTTGTCGTCCTACTAAAAGATTAGGATTATAAGATGGAGCGGTAACTAAACAAAGTATTTCTCCTGTTTTAGGTTCAATAGCAATAATACCACCTCTTTTGTTTTTCATAAGCTGTTCTCCATATTTTTGAAGTTCAGAATCTATGGTTAAAGTGATGTCTCTACCCTGTATTGCAATGGTGTCAAATTTTCCTTCTTTATATGGACCTATTTCACGATTAAAACGATCCCTTTGTAAGTGTTTAACTCCTTTTTGACCTCTTAATTCATTTTCATAGGTTTCTTCAACTCCTTGTTTTCCTAACAAATCTCCACTTTTATAATATGGATTTTTCTTTATGATAGCTTCATTAGCCTGAGTGATGAACCCAAAAACATTTGCTCCACAATCAATTTGATAATCTCTAAGGGAACGCTTTTGTATGTAGAATCCATCAAATTTTCTTTCTTTTTCTTGAAAGGCTGCATACTCTAATTTGTTTAATTGTCCCATAAATACTGATGGAAGCATTGGACTATACACTACAGCTTTTTTTACCCTTTCTTTAAAGTCTTCTTTAGTAATATTTAATAATCTGCAAAATTCTAAAGTGTCTAGTTTTTTTATCTCTCTAGGGACAACCATTATATCGTAAGAAGGTTGGTTGGCTACAAGTAATTTTCCGTAACGGTCATAAATGTAACCACGTTCTGGGTACTCGTATTTTATCTTTATAGAGATATTCTCGGATTTGAGTTTATATCCATCATCAATAATTTGTAAAAAAAACAATCGAGCTATAATTAATATAGCCGAAACTATTATTATCCCCGGCAATAATGTTTTTCTCATCGTTTACTTGGCTTGAATAGATAGATAATTAGAATACTTACTATTAACGTAAAAACAGTACATGAGATTGTTCTTAAAAGAGCATCGAGAATAAATACAAACTTGAAGTACTCTAATATGAATAATATAAAATGGTGAGTTATTACTGATATGAATAAAAAAGTAAATCTTTCAGGAGAAAGTTTGTCGTTAATTCTAATGGTTTGGTATTCATAACTTAATCCAAAAGCAAATTTAAAAAATGTTGGTCTCAAATAGGCTAATATCAAACAGGCAGTTGCGTGTACACCCCCTGAGTCAAAAAAATGATCTAGAATTAGTCCTAACGAAAAACTAGCAATTAATAAAGCGGATCTATTACTGTTTATTGGAAACAATAATATAAAGAGTATATATGGATAAGGTGTAACAAATTTAAATAATGATATCTGGCTGAAGATAACAATTTGAAATGCTAGCAGCAATATAAAACGGGCAATATTTGATATAATAATATTACTATTCATTAGTTTTAGTTTCTGCTTCTAGTTTGTTAATCTCTTTAATCTCTTTGTTTTTTATGATATATACGTGATTCAAATTAGTCATATCATTAAACAATCTTACGTCTAATGTGTAATAATTTGTTTCAGTATCTATATATACTTTGTCGATGATTCCAACAGGAATATTTTCAGGAAAAATTTTAGAAATACCACCAGTAACAATAGTATCTCCTCTTTTTACTGAAGCTAAACGTGGAATTTCAATTAATTGAGCATATCCAGCATTTTTTGCTTTCCATATCAAGGATCCAAAATGATTCGTTCGCTTTACTTTGGCATTAATTTTTGATTTGATATTCAGTACACTTTGTATAGTGGCATATCTTGGAGAAACTTTTTCTATGATTCCAACTATCCCTAAATTACTAACAACACCCATATCTGGCTCAATTCCTTGAAGGGAACCACCTCGAATAGTGATGTAATTTTCAGGGGTATTATAACAGTTGTTAATGATTTTTGCCTGAATCACATCTATTTTGTCATAACCTTTTGTCGAATCTTTAGGTAAAATAGAGGCGCTATCCTTTTTGTTATATAAAAGTTTTTTTAGATAAGCATTTTCTTGGGCTAATTTTTCATTTTGCCCTCTCAAATTAAAATAGGATTTTACTTCGGCTGTTTTTTCATACACTGTTCCACTTACAAAATTTGCTGAATTTACAAATTGACTTCTATGGTAAGAGTGTGATTTTATCACTAAAGTTAATGAAATTGCTAAAAGCAGCAAAAACAGTAGTCGTGTACTGTTTTTAAATATAAAATTTATGATTTGCTGCATCGTGTAAAATCAGTTTAAATTACAAATGAATTTAAGTTATACGCTTAAATTCTTATTTAATTAAGATACTTCTGTATTTATTAAGATTTTTTAATGCTATTCCAGTTCCTCTAACAACAGCTCTTAATGGGTCTTCAGCAATAAATACTGGTAAATCAGTTTTTTGAGAAATACGTTTGTCTAAGCCTCTTAACATAGAACCACCACCAGCGAGATAAATACCTGTGTTGTAAATATCAGCGGCTAATTCAGGTGGAGTTTGTGATAATGTTTCCATTATTGCATCTTCAATACGTTGAATAGACTTGTCTAAAGCTTTTGCGATTTCTCTTGATGAAACTTCAATTTGTTTAGGTTTTCCTGTAAGTAGGTCACGTCCTTGAACTGACATATCATCTGGTGGAGAATCTAAATCTTCTATAGCAGCTCCAATTTCAATTTTGATTTTTTCAGCGGTAGTCTCACCTACATATAAATTGTGTTGGGTACGCATATAATAAATGATGTCATTTGTAAACACATCACCTGCAATTTTTACAGATTTGTCACAAACAATACCTCCTAATGCAATTACCGCAATTTCAGTTGTACCACCACCAATATCAACAATCATATTTCCTTTTGGTTGCATAATATCAATTCCTATACCTATTGAAGCAGCCATTGGTTCGTGAATCAAATAAACTTCTTTGCCATTTACACGTTCGGCAGACTCTTTTACGGCACGCATCTCTACCTCAGTAATTCCAGAAGGGATACAAATCACCATTCGCAAAGCTGGAGTAAAAAGCCTTTTTTGTAATGCAGGTATGCTTTTGATAAGCATTTTTATCATCTGCTCCGAAGCGTCAAAGTCTGCAATAACGCCATCTTTTAAAGGCCTAATAGTTTTTATATTTTCATGGGTTTTTCCTTGCATTAAATTTGCTTCTTTACCCACTGCGATGATTTTTCCACTAATGCGGTCACGAGCTACAATAGAAGGGCTATCTATAACTACTTTGTCGTTGTGAATTATTAAAGTGTTTGCTGTACCAAGGTCAATCGCGATATCCTCAGTCATAAAATCAAAAAATCCCATATATCCTCTTAAGAGTTAGTAAGGTTCATAGTATATTACGTAAGGCAAAAGTATAAAATTTATTTGGTATTATTCAAAATAAAAATGCCTGAAAAGAATAAAGTTTTCAGACATTTTTAATAACGTATTTAGTAATGGATTTTTAGTGTTTGAAATGACGAATTCCTGTAAATACCATTGCTACATTGTTTTGATTACAAAAATCAATACTTAATTCGTCTTTTATAGATCCGCCTGGTTGAATCACAGCGGTAATCCCTGCTTTTTGAGCAATTTCTACACAGTCAGGGAAAGGAAAAAAGGCATCACTTGCCATCACTGAACTTTGTAAGCTAAATCCAAATGAATTTGCTTTTTCAATTGCGTGGCGTAATGCATCAACTCTAGAAGTTTGTCCAGTACCTGAAGCCAACAGCTGATTATTTTTAGCTAAAACGATTGTGTTGGACTTAGTGTGCTTACAAATTTTAGATGCAAATAATAAATCTTCAATTTCGGCTGAAGTCGGAGCTTTAGTGGTAGCTGTTTTAAGTATTTCTTTAGAATCGGTTACTAAGTCTTTGTCTTGAACTAGAGTTCCATTTAAACAAGTTCTAACAGTTGTTTTAGACAATTCAATTTCTTTTTGAACTAAAATGATTCTATTTTTTTTCTCTTCTAAAACGGTTATTGCTTCATTGTCATAACTAGGAGCAATAATTACTTCGCAAAAAAGTTTGTTAATTTCTTCGGCAGTAGCTAAATCAATATTTCCATTTGCGATTAAAACACCTCCAAAAGCAGAAGTTGGATCTCCAGCTAATGCATCAAGATAAGCTTCTTTCATTGTGTTACGAGTTGCTAAACCGCAAGCATTGTTGTGTTTTAAAATAGCAAATGTTGGATTGTCATTTTTAAACTCACTAATTAAATTTACGGCAGCGTCAACATCAAGTAAATTATTGTATGACAATTCTTTTCCGTGAAGTTTGTCAAACATTTTGTCTAAATCACCAAAGAAGAATCCTTTTTGATGAGGATTTTCTCCATAACGAAGAATTTGACAATTGGTTTCACTTATTTTTAAAACAGCTTCTTCGTGATTTTTATTAAAATAATTGAAAATAGCCGAATCATAATGTGAAGAAACATTAAATGCTTTTGCTGCAAATGTCTTTCTTTGTTCTATAGTTGTATTTCCGTTTTGAGAAGTTATAATGTCTAAAAATAATGCGTATTCATTAACCGAAGGAATGATTACAGTATCTTTAAAGTTTTTAGCTCCAGCACGAATAAGAGAAATTCCTCCAATGTCAATTTTTTCAATAATATCTGCATCGCTTGCACCTGATGCTACTGTTTTTTCGAATGGATATAAATCAACAATTACAACATCAATTTGAGGAATGTTGTATTCTTCCATTTGGGCTACATCTTGTTCGTTGTCTTGACGATTCAAAATTCCTCCAAACACTTTTGGGTGAAGTGTTTTTACTCGTCCGCCTAAAATAGAAGGATAATCCGTAACATTTTCAACTGGAACAACAGGAATTCCAAGGTTTAAAATAAATTCTTCTGTACCACCTGTAGAGTAGATAGTAACATTTTGTTCGTGAAGTTTTTTTACTATTGGTTCAAGTCCTGTTTTGTCAAACACTGAAATTAGTGCCGATTTGATTGTTTTTGAAGTACTCATTGTGTTGTTGTAATTAATTTTGCAAAATTAGTTTTTTCAAATCGAATTTGTAAAACATTTTGTAACAATTATTTCATTTATAGTACTAATAATTTATTTAGTGGTCAAAATGTGATTTATGGTAATATATGTTCGACTTTTGAAAGAAAGCTTCAATTTTGCAGTGAATGCTTTACGTAATAATAAATTGCGTACCTTATTGTCGTTGTTAGGTGTTACTATCGGAATTTTTTCTATTATAGCCGTTTTGTCTGCGGTAGATTCTTTAGATAGAAAAATAAAATCAGATTTAAGTTCACTAGATAAAAATACCGTATATCTCTTTAATCGATCGTTTGGACCAACAGATGTTCCTAAGTGGAAAAGAGAACAATTTCCTAATATCTCATACAAAGAATTTGAATATCTCAAAAGAAATTTAAATGATTTAGATGCGATTTGTTTTCAGTTCTTTTCTTTAAAACAGGAAAATGTGAAGTTTGAAAATAAAACAGTTAGTCAGATTACCATTTCTCCATCATCTTATGAATTAGCGGATATTCAGAAGTTGGAATTTCATAAAGGACGTTTCTATAATGAATCGGAATCTAATTCTGGACAACAGGTTGCGGTTTTAGGTTTTGACGTGGCTAAAAAATTATTTGATAATCTGGATCCTATAGGAAGAAAAATTAGAATATATGGGCAACGATTTACTGTTATAGGTGTTTTAAAGAAAAAAGGAGCGAGTATTTTTGACGAACAAGACGATACAACTATTTTTCTGCCTGTAAATTACTTAAGAAGATTGTATGGAGAGAATAATAAATTTTTGCTTCCTGCTGTTTTAATAAGACCTAAGCAAAATGTAGATATGGAAGCCTTTAAAGCAGAAATATCACAAAAACTAAGAAGCTTCCGAGGATTGAAAGTAAGTGAGATTGATAATTTCTTTATAAATGTGTTTTCTGGGTTTACGGATATGCTTAATGGTATAATTTCTGGTTTGCGTACAGGTGGAATTATTATTGCTTTGTTTTCGTTTCTTGTGGGTGGTTTTGGAATTGCTAATATTATGTTTGTCTCTGTAAAAGAACGAACGAATCTTATAGGAATTCAAAAATCATTGGGTGCCAAAAATAAATTTATTTTATTTCAATTTTTGTTTGAAGCGGTTATACTTTGTATAATAGGTGGTTTTATTGGTATTATGTTAGTTTGGATTATATCTTTGGTATTAACTAACGTTTTAGAGTTTGATTTTGTACTTAGTTTGAGTAATATACTTTGGGGATTTGTACTTTCATTTATTGTAGGATTGATATCGGGTATAATACCTGCAATTTCAGCATCTAAACTTGATCCTGTTGAAGCAATAAGAAGTGGCATGTAATTTTTGTTACTAGTCAGCTGGTTACACAAATGATAAAAAACAAAATGCAATAATTTAGTTTGTTAAGACCTATAGAAAAATTGCTTGATTTTAAGCTCCTACACCTGACAGGTTTTTAAAACCTGTCAGGTGTAATGAAACCGAGTTATACAGCCAGTGCCTATATTTATTAACAAACGAACAAAGTAATAGCTGAATAGTTGCAAACAAATAATTTCCAAGGTTTTGATGTCTCAAAAAGTCAATCCCAAAATTTTTGGATAGTTGTTTGATATTTGTTACATTTTTAAATTTCTTTCGTAGTAATAAAGTGCTAGCTGCTAGCTATCAAATTTTAAGAATTACGTCTAAATTCACTTAAAATAATAGCTGTTGCAGTTGCAACATTTAAACTTTCTGTTGCTTGTGTGTCACCAAATCTTGGAATTGAAATTTTTTGAGTCACTAGATTTTCAACTTCTTTTGAAATACCATTGGCTTCATTCCCAAGTACGATTATCCCTTCGTTTGGAAGGCAGTTTTTATAAATGTTATCGCCTTCCATAAAAGTTCCAAAAACAGGAATTTTACTATTTGAGATAAATTTTTTTAAATCAACATAGTTAATATTTACTCTGCTTAATGAGCCCATAGTAGCTTGAACGACTTTTGGGTTATAGGCATCAACAGTCTCTTCAGAACAGATAAGTTGATTAATTCCAAACCAATCACATAAGCGAATAATAGTTCCTAAATTGCCTGGGTCCCTGATATCATCTAAAGCAATAATTAGCCCTTCTTTTTTAGGTGTTCTCAATAATGGAATTTTAAATATCGCCAAAGAATTGTTTGGAGATGTAAGGGAGCTTATCTTTTTTAACTCCTGACCACTAATTTGAGTTTTTTTTGAATCTTCAACGCTTGGAAAGGTGTCATTAATGTAAAATAAATCTACTAATTCATATGAAGCGTCTAAAAGTTCTTGAATAACTTTTATTCCCTCAGCTATAAATAGATTGTGTTCTTTTCTGAATTTTTTTTGAGTTAAACTCGTGATAAGTTTTATTTGGTTTTTACTAACCATAAAAAAGTGTATTTTTGAAGTAAATTTATATTTCTCTTGCGAAAATTCAATACAAAAATATCATTATTTATTTTAATTTCAGTACTTATTTCAGCTTG
The DNA here is from genome assembly GCA_030053945.1 of Limnohabitans sp. Taxonomy (GTDB): domain Bacteria; phylum Bacteroidota; class Bacteroidia; order Flavobacteriales; family Flavobacteriaceae; genus Flavobacterium. The sequence continues at coordinate 13,906 of JASGCW010000010.1, read as the reverse complement.
TGAAGCTGTAAAAAAAGTTCCTAGTGGTAAAAGTCTATTGACAAAAAATGAAATTTTTGTTGATGAAAAGAAAAATAAAAAAGATGAAGTTGTAGCTCAAATAGTTCAACAGCCTAATACTTCATTGCTGGGATTTAAATTGCGATTAAATATGTATAACTTAGCTAAAGAAAATACAGATTCTTTATTTAAAGCTAAGTTTATCGCAAATCCTAAAAAGTATGAGAGATTGTCAAAGTGGCTTTCTAAAAAACAAGTAAATAGACTAGGAAAATCTTTTTGGTATTTTGGAATTCATAATTTTTTAAGGAAGACTGGAGAACCACCAGTAGTTATAGATTCCTTAAAGATGAAACGTTCAATAAAAAGATTACAAGCTTATTACCATAACAAAGGTTTTTTTGATGTGAAAGCTTCTTTTGAAGTTGATTATAAAAAAAATAAAAGAGGAGATGTTATTTATAAGTTGACGACTGGGAACCCTACTTTTTTAGATAGTATTAGTGCTAAAATTGAAAGTCCAGTTCTGGACTCATTGTATCAGTTAACAAAAAATAAATCTTATGTAAAACAGGCTGAACAATTTGATGATGAAAAGTTTAGGTTGGAAATTGCTAGGCTAACTTCTTATTATAGAAATCATGGTGTTTATCATTTTCAACCCCAAAATATTTTTTTTGAAGTAGATTCTACTACTAAAAAAGCACCAGTAATTCTTGAAATTTCTGATAGAACTGTAAAAAGAGGTGACAGTATTGTCAAAAAACCATTTAAAATATATAAAATAGGGAAGGTAAATATTTTTGCTTCAAGTATTTCCGACAAAAGAAATGAACCAATAAAAGATAGTGTTACTTATAAAAACTTCACTATTTATAGTACAAGCAAATTAAAATATACCCCAAAGACATTAACAAACTCTGTTTTTGTTCAAAAAGACAGTTTGTTTAGTGATGATAATAGGACATTGACATTGAGGTCGTTGAATAATCTTAAGATTTTTAATTATCCCAGTATTCAGTATATTGAAGACCCAAAAACAAATACCCTTACTGCAAATATTGTTTTAGTGGCTAAGAAAAAATATAATTTCAGACCTAGTGTAGATGTGACTAGATCAAATATTCAAGATGTGGGAATTGTAGGGTCTGCTTCAGTATCTGTTAGGAATGTTTTTAGAAGAGCAGAAATATTTGAATTTGGTATAAGAGGAAACATAGGTTCATCTACAAAGCTTGCGAATCCAGATAATCAATTTTTTAATGTGTTGGAACTTGGTGCAGATGCCCGATTGATGTTTCCAAGGTTATTATTGCCTTTTAATACAGATAAGATTATTCCTAAAAGGATGTTTCCGAACTCTTATATAAGTTTAGGATTTTCGAAGCAAAAAAATATAGGACTAGATAAAGAAAATTTTACTTCGGTGATGAATTATAGTTGGGTGCCAAGTAAAACTACAAACTTTAAGTTTGATTTAATCAATTTACAATATGTTAAAAATATAAATGTTGCTAATTATTTTAATGTATATAAATCTTCTTACAGTAGGTTGAATGCATTAGCTAAGATTTATAATAATAATCCGAATTATTTAGATGCCGAAGGTAATTTGTCTATTTCAGAATATGGGACAGAAGCGTTTATGTTTGGAGCGTTGACAGGTGAATTTCCAAGCTTAATAAGAGATAGTGACGATTATAGGGCAATAAGAAGTATTTTAGAAAGAGAAATACGTCTTACAGAAAATAATTTAATTTTTGCTTCCAATTTAACTTTTACTAAAGACACTAAAACTGATTTGTTTGATAAAGAATTTTATAGTTTTAGAGCTAAAGTAGAATCAGCTGGGAATGTTTTGTCTTTGCTAGCAGATGTTTCAAATAGACCTCGAGATGCTGATGGAAGTAGAAATTTATTTGGGTTAGAATATTCACAATATATCAAAACGGAATTAGATTTTGTTCGACATTGGGATCTAGGTAAAGGGAATACAGTTGCTATTAGAAGTTTTATGGGGATTGCAATACCTTACGGAAATTCGAAATCTGTTCCTTTTTCACGAAGTTATTTTGCGGGAGGGTCAAATGATAACCGTGCTTGGAGATCCTATAGTTTAGGACCAGGTAGTTCAGGTGGTCAGAATGATTTTAATGAGGCGAATTTGAAAATAGCGTTAAATGCCGAGCTAAGATTTAAATATTTTGGTAACCTATATGGGGCGCTTTTTGCTGATTGCGGAAATATTTGGAACGTGCTGGATAATGAAACAGATGAAACTAAAATATTTTCAGGGATTAAGTCTTTAGAAAATCTTGCATTAGGAACGGGAACAGGATTTCGATATGATTTTAAATTTTTTATAGCACGTTTAGATTTAGGTTTCAAAACCTATAATCCAGCTTTAAATGCGGGTGAACGTTGGTTGAAAGAATTTAATTTCGAAGAATCAATTGTAAATATTGGAATTAACTATCCGTTCTAAAAAACTAAATTTGTAAATTTGTCAATCTTTAAAAAAATTGAGAATGTCACATAATATAAAACCAGGGGTTGCAACTGGAGATCAAGTACAAGAAATTTTTAAATACGCAAAAGAAAAAGGATTTGCCTTGCCAGCGGTAAACGTTGTAGGTTCAAGTACTGTTAATTCTGTATTAGAAACTGCGGCTAAACTAAAAGCGCCAGTTATTATTCAATTTTCTAATGGAGGAGCATCTTATAATGCTGGCAAAGGGCTTTCAAATGAAAATCAACAATCAGCAATTTTAGGAGGTATTGCAGGAGCAAAACACATACATACTTTAGCTGAGGCTTATGGTGCTACTGTAATTTTACATACTGACCATTGTGCTAAAAATTTATTGCCTTGGATAGATGGTTTGTTAGACGCTTCTGAAAAACATTTTGCAGAAACAGGTAAACCCTTATATTCTTCTCATATGATTGATTTGTCAGAAGAATCAATTGAAGAGAATATTGAAATTTGTAAAGAATACCTTGCTCGTATGAGTAAAATGGGTATGACTTTAGAAATTGAATTAGGTATCACAGGAGGGGAAGAAGATGGAGTAGATAACACAGATGTAGATAGTTCAAAATTATACACACAACCTGAAGAAGTAGCGTATGCTTATGAGGAATTGATGAAAGTTTCTCCTCGATTCACAATCGCTGCAGCTTTTGGAAATGTACACGGAGTTTACAAGCCAGGTAATGTGAAACTGACACCAAAAATTTTGAAAAATTCGCAAGAATATGTTCAAAATAAATACAATACAGAAAGCAATCCGATAGATTTCGTTTTCCACGGAGGTTCAGGTTCTACATTAGAAGAGATAAGAGAAGCAATTTCATATGGAGTAATCAAAATGAATATTGATACCGACTTACAGTTTGCTTATACCGAAGGAGTTCGTGATTATGTAACTTCAAAAATTGATTATTTAAAAACTCAAATTGGAAGTCCTGACGGTCCAGATTCTCCAAATAAAAAACATTACGATCCAAGAAAATGGCTTCGCGAAGGAGAATTGACATTTAATAAAAGATTAGAACAGGCATTTGCTGATTTGAACAATGTGAATACTTTATAATAATTTAGAATTTAGAATTTAGAATTTAGAACTGTTTTGGTTTTTATTCTAATTTCTAGTTTCTGATTTCTAATTTCAAGAATTATGAGTTGGTTTAAAAGAAAAGAAAAAGGAATTACTACTCCTACCGAAGATAAAATGGATGTGCCAAAAGGATTATGGTACAAATCTCCAACAGGAAAAATTGTAGATGCTGATGAGTTAGCACGTAATTTATGGGTAAGCCCTGAGGATGATTTTCATGTTCGTATAGGGAGTAAAGAGTATTTTGAAATCTTATTTGATAATAACGAGTTTACAGAGTTAGATGCAAATATGACGGCAAAAGACCCATTAAACTTTGTGGATTCTAAAAAGTATTCAGATCGTTTAGTAGATACTATTAGTAAAACCAAATTGAAAGATGCTGTAAGAACCGCAGTAGGAAAATCTAAAGGAGAAGATTTAGTGGTTTCTTGTATGGATTTTGCTTTTATTGGAGGTTCTATGGGGGCAGTTGTTGGAGAAAAAATCGCTCGTGGTATCGATTATTCCATCAAAAATAAAATTCCGTTTGTGATGATTTCTAAATCAGGTGGAGCTCGTATGATGGAAGCGGCCTACTCATTAATGCAGTTAGCAAAAACATCAGCTAAATTAGCTCAATTAGCAGAAGCTAAAGTTCCTTATATTTCTCTTTGTACAGATCCAACAACAGGAGGCACAACAGCTTCCTATGCTATGTTAGGAGATATTAATATCGCAGAGCCTGGAGCACTAATTGGTTTTGCTGGGCCTCGTGTGGTAAGAGACACGACAGGTAAAGATTTACCAGAAGGTTTCCAAACAGCCGAATTCGTTTTAGACCACGGATTCCTAGATTTTATTTCGCACAGAAAAGAATTGAAAAACAAAATTAATCTGTATTTAGATTTGATTCTAAATCGTGATTTAAGATAAATTAATAGCAAAAAGAGGGTGTTTTTACATCCTCTTTTTTGTTTAAATGCTTATTTTAGAATACTGTTAAGAATAACTTGAAAAACAATTTTGATAATGTCATTTTTAAGTCTATTCGCTTTAATTTGACTGAGTCCAATATTTTTTAGACTTTCAAGAACCAATAGGTTTTTTTGACTATTTAATAACCATTCCAGCTCTTCCTCATCAATATGCCCTTCTATGTATAATCCTTGCCATTTCTTTATTTTATCCTGTGAATTTTTTATGAAGACACTAATATCATTTTTAAATTTCGGGAATAATGCGACTTGGTTTTTAAGTAAGCCTAAAACCTGTGATTCAATTTCTTTTAAAAGTTTTTCGATATCCATTTTTATTTAGGTTTGTTAGATTCTAATAGAATTATTTTATCAAAAGCTTCGTCACATTGTTTTGTTGATTCCTCTATCATATAAGGAGTCATTTTTTCTTTGCTCTTCCATAGCTTGATGTAACTTTTTACAATAGAAGACTCATTGTGTGATAAGGCTTCCCACATTTCTATAGACGTAGTGTTGTTAAGTCTTCCTTTTTCGTAAACATACTGCGTATTTAACTCAGTGAGTAAGTTTTCTGCTTCTGTAGAATGGTTTGCAAAATTGTCTTTTGAGTTAATAATCATTTGGTGTGTTTTGGCTTTCAATTCGTTTGTTTTTTCAAAAGAATAGGAATCAAATTTAGAGACATTCAATGATTTACAAGAAATCAGTAGAAGACTAATGGATAAAAATTTTAGAATAGTTTTCATTTTTGTTTGTTTAAATTACAAAATTATATATCCTTCTGAATCTTTAGCCATTTTAAATAATTTTCTCCAATTCGAAAATCCTTTTTTTTCAAAATGAGGTAAATCTTTAAACTTAATCCAATTTCCTCCCCAATCCCAACCATTTCTTGCAAAAATTTTCACGCATTCATACCAGTCAGATATTTTGTCGTTATCCCAATCTTTTGCGGTATCCCATGAGGCTACTTTTTCATCTATAATCAAGCAGATATCTACAGCTAATCCATAATTATGTATAGATTGACCGCCTTTCGCATTAGTTACTTTTTTACCTGCTTTTGTTCTGCCTATAGCGTATAAGTCATCTTGTTCTTTAAACGTTCTCAGTCCTTGAGTAATCCGAATTTTTGCTTTCCCAGTTAATGCTTTGTTACATTCCTCAATAATTTTTGTCATTTCTTGACGAACAGAGGGGTGTAGTTTTTGGATGTGTTGTTGTGTTGTTCTATCCATATTTTATTTTTTAAAGGTTGAATAGTATTGATTTCTTTATTAGTTGTAACGCTTAATTTTAAAAATTTGTATATGTAATTTGGGTTTACTTAAAAACGGATTCCTTTTTATGTCTAACATGTTTTTGAAACATATCAGGAATAAAAGTTACTAGTCAAGTATTAATCCTTTTTTATAAGCACACGTTTTTTTGGTTTTTCTCACTTTTGCTATAAATACAATGGATTAATAACAATTGATGAAGTGAGCAATTTTTCAGCAATCCCTAATTATGTAAAGTGATTGTTTCTAAAAAGGACTATTTGAAACATTTTTTTAGTTGCAACTATAATGCCAAAAAATAGGTAGGAAAAGTAATTGTTATGTTATTTGTTGATTAAGACCTACTGAATACTAATACTTTGCTGATTGCTAAGTGTTTAATAATTAGTAAAATGCAAAAAAACTTAAAGAAACCAAAATGTTCGTTTTAAAAGGTTGTTCTAGTCTATTTTAAAAGTACAATTTTATAAAATTCAAAACTCGCTACGTTTTAGACCTGACAGGTTTCCAAAACCTGTCAGGTCTAAAACGAATAAGTTTTTTTCGGCAGACCCCATTTAGCCTTTTACGAATTTATTGGTCTCAAAAATAGTTAAAACTATACACTTTAGTGCATTTCCCTTTCAGGTTCTAAAAATCTCTAAGCCATATATTGTAAAGATTCGAACAGATTAATCTGTTTTAATCCTTAAATCTGTGGCAAAATTAGTTACTCTTACAATGGCAGAATTTCATTCTGCTTCTTAAAACTTATAGACTTTCAGTCCATAGTGGTTTAGTATCAAACAAATAAAGTAATAACGCAATAGTTACTTTTTGCCTAAAATTTATCCATTTTTTAAAACTACTGAAACTACTGTTTTGTGACTGTCAATTCTTTTTAATTGAGAATGCTTTGTCTGATATTTGTACTCTAGTTGTTAAGGAATAGTACGAATAGTAAATGTGTTATTGTAAATATGAAGTTTGTTGTTAAGTGTATTTTTATTAATCATATTATGAAAAAATTAACAAATAAATTTAAAATAATTCTCACAATTTGTAGTTATTTATATAAATGACTTTAGAAGGAAAAAAATATTTTGGCACATTATTTGTAGTTTATTACTTGTTAAATAACGAATTTAGAGTTCTTAAAAAAATAGCAAACAAGTTTCAGTTTAAAAATTAGCAGTGAGCTAATTCGAGTCAAAGTGAATGACATTAAAAAAAAGAATGATGTCACTTCAGTGGGATATCTATGCTTAAAAAATAGAGTTAAAAATAAAAAGAATGTAGCAGCAATGACTAATAAGATAAGAGTATTAAGTTTAGATGGAGGTGGGATAAGAGGAATTATTTCTTGTGTGATTCTCAAATATATTGAGGAACAGTTGCAAAAATATGACAACCCAAATGCAAAGATTGGCGATTATTTCGATTTGATTGCTGGTAGCAGTACAGGTGGACTTATAGCCTGTTTTTTGTTGCATCCCAACAATAGCAAACACGCTTTGTTTTCTGTAGATCAAGCATTAGAGTTGTATAAAAAGCGAGGGGATAAAATTTTTCATACTTCATTATGGGACGGAATAATAAACCCATTTGGATTGTTTGATGAAAAACTTTCTCAAAAAAATATTGAAAAGCAACTAGAAGAAGTATTTGGTACTTTAGAGTTAAAAGACTTGGTGAAACCTTGTTTAGTAACTTCTTATGATATTCATCAACGCAATGCTAAGTTTTTTTGTAGCCACGAAGCACATTTACCCATTGAAAATTTTTATGTCAAGGATGTTTGTAGAGCGACGAGCGCAGCCCCTACCTATTTTGAACCAGCAAGAATTAAATCACTTTACGGACAAGAGTTTATTTTGATAGATGGCGGTGTATATGCTAATAATCCAGCTTTGTGCGCCTTTGCAGAAGCAAGTAAAATTCAGTTCTCAAAAGTCTTTGGGTGTAAACACAAGAAAGATTATCCAGAGATAAATGATTTAATTATAGTTTCTATAGGAACTGGAGAAGTGCTAAAACCCTATAGTTTTGATAAGTTGAAGGATGCTGGAAAAATTAAATGGATTTCTCCTCTTATAGATATTTTACTTTCCTCAAATGCAGAAACGGTAAATTATCATTTGACAAAAATGTACAGTACGCTGGGGGTTAGGAGTCAAAAAAACTATTACCGATTAATGCCGCAATTGCGAAATGCCTCACCTGAAATGGATAATTCTTCCGAAGAAAATGTATATGAACTTATACAAGCAGGAATGTATTACATAGATGCAAACAGAGAGACTCTAAATGAGATTGTGAATAAATTGATTAAAAATAAATGAGTACCCAGAAGTTTAGGGAAGAATAACAAAAGAAAGAAAGGATAAAATGATAACAACAGATATTAAAAAAATATGGACAATATAAACGGAATACCTCTTATTTGGGATGAAGAAGGAGATAAAAAATTGTTTGGGAATTTATTTCCAAAAAGTTTACAATATATAAGTAACACGCCAATTGAAAGTATAAGAACCAGAAAAAGTTTTGAAGAAATCTCTTATGAAACAAGATTTGGGGAGAATAATTCATGTGGAGAATATGTTGATAATTGGTATTCAAAAGCTATTGATGTTAATGAATTGCTAAGATTTATATACGATAAAATACCTTATAAATCTTCCTTTTATTACCCGCAAAGGTATATTTTGTCTTCATTAAGTTCAATAAATCCAAATAGCCCATTTTTGACAATGAATGTTGGATTGTATAATGCAATTTCAAGTGAAAAAAAAACCTTTACCTATGATGATAGAAATATTAGAAGACGAAATCAAGGAGATGTTTACATTAAGCTAAATGCAAGAGCATGTGAGGTAAATTTATCAAAGCCAGGTTTTAGATTTAAAATAGATACTTGTAATAAAGAAATCTCTTTTATGGTATCCTATATATATCAAGATGCACTAGACAAAGGTGTTCGAAATTTTAATAACGAAACCCTTGCAACAAATGATTATAATGAAATTGATAAAAAATATTATGCAATAATTTTAGAATGTAAGGATGCTAATTCTTTTGCAGGTTTGACTTATTATATAGAGCATGAATCATTTGTAAAAGAAAATATAACAAATGTTTTTATCGATGCTATAAAAAAAGCAACAACAAAAGAAGAGCTAAAATTTTTGTATGAAAATATTCCAGATTTTGCTATCGCAAATCTCAAATTTACCGAGGAGTTGTTATGGAGTCATCTAGTAGAATTAACCCATTATGACGATGTAGGAGTGTTTAGCGGTTGGAGAGATGGCAGTTCAGCATTGATTAATATTTTAAAAGCCTTTGGAGATTCAATTCGCTTATATAAAACTTTTAAAAAAAATCCAGCATTTATCAAACGTCTTTATAAAAATCTTGATGGAAAATCAGTTTTCAATGAACAGGTAGTTAGCAATAAATTAATTTTTGCAAATCTAATTACTGCATTATGTATCAATAATGGTTTCAAAGGATTAAATAAAGTTGACAAAGCATTTGAGTATGGTAAAGAATATAAATTTGATGCTGACATTTTTTCTTGGTTAAGTGATGAAAAAGAAGATGAGTTCTTCTTAAAGCAAAAAATAACTATTGAAGAAGAGGAATTACAAATTTATCCAGATGATTTGGTAAGTAAAGCAGAAAGCAAGAAAGTACGAGTAAAAAAATTAGTTGATGCTGAAAAAGGACAAATGTATCATCCACTAGATTTAGTTCGTATTATAGATATGGACTCTAAAGATAAAACACCCATAACTGTCCCTGCAATTTATATTAAAGCATTATCAGATGAAGTAGAGTTACAAGAAATTGAAACCAATATTAGAATTGGCTTTGATATTTTAGCAATCGTTTTAGGAATAATAACTGTTACAACTACAGCCAATCCAGCGGTTTTAGCTTTAGCCTGTGCAGATATTGGATTAGCTGCAATAGATGGAGGTATTCAAGTCTATAAAACAGAAATTTTAAAACTAGAAGGTGGAGAAGAATTTCTAGAAACTTGGGAAAAAATTTATGTAATAGGAGGATTAGTTCTTGCTGGACCAACTTTAGTTCAAACGGCATTAACAACTGGAGCTAAAGTGTTGAGACTAGCACAAATGGCAAAAAATTCTAATGCAGCTCATTTTATTAAGACTTGTTTGTTAAAAGTGCTAGTAGAAATAGAAATTGCTAATTTTACGAAGAATACGGTTAAAATTCTCGAGAAAGAAAGTGAATTAATTAGTGCTACAAGAGGCGTATTAGATGCGTTTACAGTTGGCGAACTTTATGAAAAAGGCCTTTTTGTCGTAATGGGCGAAGTAAAAATTGGAGATAAAATTGAACAGCAGGTATCCATAATTTACAAAGACGAAATTATAATAACTGCTAACCAGTTTAATTTTTCTAAAGCAAGTTATCAATTGCTTAAAAATTTGGCTAATGAAAAGAGATTCTTTGAAGAATGTGAAGAATTATATAGTTTAAAACATTTGTCTAAAGATGTAATAAAACATGCTGATATAGGTGAATTTTCTGGTGTAAATAATCCTAAAAAAAGTACACTTCCTGGGAAAATGAGAGTAGGTGGACATGGACAAGCTAATATTGATTTTTTAGAACAAATAGGCAGAAAATATAAAATCGAACATACTTATCAAAATGGTGTGAGAATTGGCGCAGTAGATGGACATGATAATAAATATAAAAGATTAGTCGATGCTATAAGAAATACAGATCAATCTTGGTTTCCTAAAAATTGGGATGCAAAAAAAATCAAGGATGCTGGAAGGTTTGTTATTGAAAATAACTATGAAAAATTTAAAACAGCAAAAGATGGAATGGAACCAATTTTTGATAACTTTGATGGGGTTAGAGTAGGTGTTATGAAAACAAATGGAAAGCCAGCAACTATTTTTCCTGACAATGCTAAACAACCATTAATAAATGGTAAAGATTTTGAAATTAATCCTTTTAAATAAAAATTATGTACCTAAAAGATAAAATATTAGAAATAATCAAAATAGCTGAGTCAAAACACAGAAATGATCCTTCAATTACACAAGAAATGGATCAATTGACAATATTAATGCTTCAAAATGTTAATGAAACTATTGAACTACTTGAAAGTTTAGAAATGGAAGAATTAGGATGGTTGTGTTCAGACTTCGAAGAGCTATCTTATAAATTTCAAAGCAAAGCTTTTGTAGAATGTTTAAAACGATTAGACCAAAAATTTCCTAGAAAAATGAGTTATGAAATACAAAATGGTATTGAAGCTTATTATGGAGATGATGAAAATGAAATTAAATAGATGAAAATCCCGATTACTCGGATTTATACAATCTAAATTTAACCATTTATTTTTCAGAGTAATAGCTAGTGGTTCCGAAGCTTCGGTATGCTTTCCGTGCCCACAACGGTGAGAAAACAAATTAAAAAACACAATTATAAATTGTGTTTTTTAATTTTGTAGTAAATATCATATAAGCCATATCAATAAAATACAAAGCCACTACAACGGAAGATTGTTATTTTGTTACTCAAGAGACCAAAGAAGAGTTGTAGCTAAGCTCAAAGCCTTGAAAGTTGAAAAAGAAACTGCCGATAGTTTAGTAACCTATCCTAGATGGAAATCACAATCGGAAACTTTAGAAAACTATATGGATTATCATCAAAGCTTATGATGCGGCTTATACTAAATTCCAAGAAGAACAAGCCAAGTTAGACGAAGATCAAAAGAAAAAAGAACAGGAAGCTAAAGATAAAATGGGTAAATTTTATCGCTATATGGAGCACGATGTGTTACGCCACAATTGTATTGCTTATTTGTTGCAAGACTATTTATCACCAAAAACTGTAGGGCAAAGTTACACAGTAGGAGATAAAATGGAAAACTTTGCGGTAAAATTAGGCGATGATTTAGACAAATATGCAGCCTTAGCTAAATTTATGGAGCAAGCCTTTGAGTGGGAAATTATGGATTACACTTTCTATCCATACTACTGGGCTAATCGAGCAAAATGGCAAGAAATGTATGTGTCAGAAAGTATGGATCCGTTATTTAGAAGTTTCTTACAATCTGGTATAGCAAGAGTTATTGTAACCGTACGACCAGGATTTGAAGCGGCTGTACAATTCTTCTTGGAGACAGGTTTAATCTGGAATGGAGGCGAAGTACCTGTTATAGGCGACCCATTATATCTGAGTATAGCTGATGAAATGCGTAAACCATTAGGAAAACCACAAGGTAAATACTGGATTACGAAGCTGCCTACTACGCTTACTATCCTACAAGATAAGAGTACAGGACTGGCAGTGCCTGAAGGTCAAGCATTACCTGTTTTCCCTGAAGCAAACCCTGCTAATTGTGAAAATCCTACTGAGTTGGAAACTAAGTCGAGTTTTGATAGTCGAGATATTTCATTGGGGATTGAGATAGGAAAACCGAGTACATTACCGAAGGATTAGTAGTTTAACATATTAGAGGAGTGTAAAGCTCCTCTAATTTTAAAAACAACAATAATATGAAAAATAAAGTAACAGCACTTAGATTACCAAAAGCAAGTTTGCATAGCGCTACTCTCAATCCTAGTAAAAAGGAAACAGCAGAAGTTAGCCGATACGATTTTCTTCCTGTAGTTTTGATTAATGGCTCAGAAGAACCAAAAAACGCAATTATTTCTTTAGATGATTGTCCTCAATCTAAAATAGAATTTATAAATTTGGGAAAAGATTACGATGATAAGTGGAGAAAATATCCAGTAGCAAATATCGTAATTGCAAAAAATTCAATGGCACGCATTCCGTTAAGAATTAAAAGAGGTTATGACCCTTTTGGCTTACAAGATGAAGATGGTATATTAGAGTTCAAGTGCTCTAATGGTTCGGTAAAAATGAACTATATTGACAATGATGATACTGATTATGATATTGATGAAGATAAATATGATTTAAAAGATGCAGCGTACGGTGATGAATTAGTTTTAGAAATAGATGCTAAATCATTAGAAAGAGGCACGGAATTTACTGTTTCAGTTTATGCTTCAGATGATGGAGATGGTTTAGGTACAACCTCAAAAAGAAAAGCAATTAGTGGAAAGTTTAATGTTAAGGTTGTTGAAAATGATGTTTTTTTAAGAGAAGATGTGGAAAGACTTGAGAGAATGATAAAGTTGATTTCTACAAATATAAATTCGAAACCAAATACTGGAGAATATAGAGTGAATAGAAATTATTGTGTGTTTGCAACTGATAGATACATAGGGGCATTATTAAATAATAAAAAAGATTTTTATACATATGATGACGAACAAGAAAAGGTTTCGAATTTTGAGAGCTTATTATCGGGAACAATTAGAGCAGAAAATATAAGAAAAAAAGGATATATTTTTGATTATGTTTTATATAAAGACAATGAACTTCTGAAGCCAATATATGAGAATATAAAAAAAATTGATAATGATATTACTTATGATGCACTGAGTATTAATAAAGGACTATTAATAAGTTATTTTAATAAAAATACTCTTAAAAAGATAGGGTTTCATGTTTTTTATACAACATATTCTGACAACTTCCATGTTCAAACTTTAATAATAGATAACACTAATCCCGTCAAACCTAAATATAAAATAGTAGATCAACATGGAGAAACCACTTCAAATGGTATGTTTTCAGAAATTGAAGAGGGTTTTAAAAATCAATCTAGTTGGACTTATGTAAATTTCTATTTAAATCACGAAAAAAAAACACTAACGAAAACAATTTCTTCATTATGGAAAATTCAAAGAGGGTAATTCTGTTTTTAATCATTTTAATGTCAATATCTTGTAATAAAAGCTTGAAAAAGTGTCAAGATTGTGAAACAACTAAAGATAGTTTAGTTTTTTATGACAATAATAATGTTTATATAAGAATAAAAGCAATTTATATGCATCCTAAATTAGAAAAAGAATTGAAAGCAAACAATTATTACGAATATTATAATAGAGTTTTTATTTATGGATTGGGAAAAGACGTTTGTTTAAAGGAAATAATA
>JASGCW010000074.1 GCA_030053945.1 Limnohabitans sp. | reverse complement strand
TGAGGTTGTAGCAAAAAATTTGATTCTTTTTATTTTTAATCAATCCAAAAATAGACAAATCACCAACAAGACTTGATTTTAAAACCTTAAAATCAAGACTATTGTAACGATAAACCCCTTCGTTAGTAGCGATTAAAATAGATTGGTCTTGATCCTGAAGAATACTATAAATATTCACACCTGCCAATTCCTCTTCACCTATGACAACCTGTGAAGGTTGTTGAGAAAAAGAAATTTGAAAAATAAAAAGCACGAATATCCAAATACGATTCATATTCCAAAAGTAACATCTAAAATTTAAAAATAAAGAAAATAACTTCCGAAGCAAGGTTTTAGATTGCTGAAATTATCGCATCAACGATTTAGGTAATACTTCTTTTACTGGAATGATTTTGAAAAAATAATTAGCCAAAGCAAAAACAATTAGCCCAACTAAAGGTTTATAACAAAGATTAATTAACTTATAAGATGTATCGGGCAAAATATTTCCTAAAACAATTACAATTACAAGCAAAATAAGAATATGCATAAACTTCCAACTAAAGGGATGCACGCCAAACTTTTTATAGTTGAAATAAATTTTAATGAGATTATAAACAGTCAATGAAACCGAAGTTGCTATAGCAACACCTTCAATCCCCATTTTAAAAACCAACAAGAAAATAAGGTTATTGACTACGGTCAAAACCGCTAGCGCAATAGTGGTGGAATTATTGAATTTATAATATTTAGAATTGGTTATAATATACCCGTTAAATCCAGTAGCCAAATCAAATAACAAAGCAAATCCTAAAATATACAATACAGGTAACCCTTTAGAGAGTTCGTTTCCGTTTTTTATCAATAGAAACAAATCTTGAATACCGCAAGCAATTAATCCAAACAACACTGCTCCAATGGTAAATAAATACAAGGAAGTTTTATGATGCAGGCTTTTCAAATCTTGCATATTATTCACTTCGATAAGTTTTGCAATAATAGGTGCCGAAATTGTATAAACTCCCAAAGCAGGGACAGTAATCATCCGAACTAAATTAGATGAAGTATTATAAACGGCTAATTGATTGTAATCAATAAACTCGCCTATCATAAACGCATCGATATTCAAGGCTACAATCGAACCTAGGCTTCCAAAAAAAGTATAAAAAGAATATTGCATCAATTCTTTTTGGAATTGGTTTTCTTTTAAAAATTGAAATGAAGTTTTTCCAGTGAATCGGTCTAATTTTTGGACATACAAAAACATCCCTATGAGCGCCAAAACAAAAAAAGCTACCACAATAAAAATCGACACTGAAACTTCGATCTTAAAAAAGAAATAGGCAAAAAAGGCAAGAATCAATCCCAATTTAGGAAATACATTTT
This sequence comes from Limnohabitans sp., assembly GCA_030053945.1. Taxonomy (GTDB): domain Bacteria; phylum Bacteroidota; class Bacteroidia; order Flavobacteriales; family Flavobacteriaceae; genus Flavobacterium. Next base: position 17,696 of record JASGCW010000074.1, on the reverse strand, counting down.
CGAAAAGATTAGGAACAACAATTCGTTTTTTTATGGAAATAAATTTAGACAACAACTGAATCAGAGCCAAACAAAATACGACTGGAAAGACATATTGTGCCATTGCATATAGTTGTGTTTCTCTTATAAATTCAACAAACATAGAAAGTAACCAAAACAACAAAGCTACAATCACAAAATTGCGCACAATAAACCAAATGGAATATTTCAATAAATTATGTTGGTTTTGTGAGGCTTCCATTTGTGGATAGAAACGCACATTGGCGTGCATAATCCCGAAAGTTACCAAAGGTAATATCAATAAAGCTGTTGGTAAGATGTATTGAATTTTTCCTGCAAATGCCAAATCATTGGGATACAAGAAAACTGTTGATACAATTCCTATCAACGTACTGAAATATCCTATGATACTGTATTTTATGCTTTGGCGGGCTACTACTGACATTTTTTCTTTTTTCTAACCACGAAGGGCACAAAGTTGTTCACGAAATTCACAAAGTTTTGTGTCCTTTGTGTCTTCTTTGTGAACTTTGTGGTTAAACAGACTTAAACACAAAATTATTAATATACCTATTAAAATCATTCAAATACTCATCCTTCTGAAAATGGGGCATTTGAGACACATCAAAAGGTTTTAAGCTTAAAGAACTTCTATCAAAATAAAACACTTCATAACCATACCCTTTGATGAAATCAAAAATTTCGTTGATTGGGTATTTCGCGTGACGCAATTCAATTTCGATGATGAATGTTGGCTTGATAGTTTCAAGAATCTTTTTACATCCTTTGATGGTATCAAATTCGTGACCTTCTACATCTATTTTAACCAAATCAATTTTTGAAACGTTTTCTTGTTTTGCCCAATCGTCTAATGTAATGGTTTGAATTTCTATCTTTTCTACCTCATCCCCCATCGCTTCTAATGAAGCGCGTGTATCTTGCAATCCGTTTGCTTTTTTTGGAATATGTAATACCGATGTTCCTGTGCTAGACGAAACGGCTAACGGAAATAATTTAATTTTAGGAAACAACGGTTGGATGTAATTCACCAAACTTTTATTAGGTTCAAATCCGTAAATTTTTCCTGATTTGATTTTCTTTTCGGCTTGGTATAAATAAATCCCTTTATTGGTTCCTATATCTACAAAAACCGAATCTTCTTTTAATAACTGATGAATTAAAAGCAATTCCGGTTCGCATTTATAATTCCCCGTTTCTACTGAAGATAGGGTTTTGTAGTATCTTTTTTTGTATAAAGATTTCCAGTATTTGTATGCTAAGTTTATTAAAAATTTCATTTTGAGTTAATTCTTTTGAGATTTTGCAATTTCTATTGCTCGGTGTAACTTATCAGCAAACCATTCTTTACTTGGCAATTCAGTTAAATACTGTGCAACTTTAATATCTTTTTCGTCTAACATTAATAACTCTATATGCTCTGTATTGCCTTCGCTACACAAAATTAAACCTATTGGCTTATCTTCATTAGATTGCTTTTCGTTTTTTTCCAACCACCGCAGATATAATTCCATTTGCGATTTATATTCTGGTTTAAATTTACCTAATTTCAAATCTATTGCAATTAATCTATTTAATTTTCTATGGTAAAAAAGTAAATCTAAATGATAGTCAACAGCATCTACACTAATTCTCTTTTGTCTTTCAATAAAAGCAAAACCACTTCCAAGTTCTAAAATAAATGCCTCTATGTTATTTATTAAGGCGTTTTCTAATTCTTTTTCAGAATAATTATAGGGAAGCTGTAAGAAATCTAAAATGTATGTGTTTTTAAAAACTAAATCGGTTGAGACGCTTTTGTTGTTTTCAATGTTTTGTAAAGTATCTACAATAACTTCTTCTGGTTTTGAAGCTAAAATTGTTCTTTCAAAAAGCATTGCATCAATCTGTTGTCTTAATAATCTCAAATTCCACTTATGATGAATTGCCATTTCTAAATAAAACTTTTGCTGAATTTTATTTTCAACACTCGCTAATTCTATACAATGGCTCCAACTTAATTGTTGCGACAATGTCACAATTTTTTCTTCATTAAAGTTTTCAGCTACTTTTATCATTCGTGTTATTGCTGAATATGAAAATCCTTTACCAAATTTTTCGGTCAAATGTTGCGACAATGTCGCAAGAATTTGTTTGCCATAAACTATTTCATTTTTTGATTTAAAATGATTTAAAATATAATTACCCACAGACCAATATAAAATAGTTACTTCTTTATTTAAAAAAAGTGCTACTTTATTTTTCGAAGATTCAATTAGTTGAACAATTTGCTCGGTAAGCAAATCCTCATTTAATTGTTGTAATTCATTTTTTTCTTTCATATTCAAAACGAGAACAATATTTCTTCCAATTCATTTTTCACTCTCTCAAAAGTAAACTTTTCTGTGTAAGGTAGTAACTTTTGATATTCTTTTCTTAAATCCTCCATATTTATGTTTTGAAGTAATTCAGCTAACTCATTTTCATCATTATAATACCAGTTATACCAATCCATTTTTGGATAACTTGAAGGAAAAATTCCTATTTTACCGTTATAGATACAATCGGCTTCGGCGCCACTCACTTTTGTTTGTCCATACACCTCATCAACCCAATAAAAAGAAGTTTCTTGTTTAATAGGACAAAGTAGCAAATGTGCTTTTTCAATAACCTTACTATATTCCTCCCACGGAATGAATTGATGAAAATGTGTAATCGTTATATTTTTGTCACAATTTGACTTTAACTCTTCTAATTGTTGTAAAACCTGCTCATTTTCTGGTTTACCTAAAAATGTAAAATGTAGTTTATTTTCAGGTTGAAGTTTCTTCAATACTCTAAAAACTAAATCGACATCTTTTCTTTTATTGGAAACATTACCTGGCATTACAACTTGAATCGTTTCATCAGAAGGAAATTCAAAATTTTTGCAATAATTCATTTGAATTAACTGACTTTTATGTAAATATCTTCTGTCGTCCTTTATAGTTTCTAATGCAGAATTGGATATTACTCCAAAATAGTTGGCATCCAAAATTATTTTTCTTTTCGTCGCTACTTTTTCTTTGAAATACAATTTTAAAAAATAAGTCAGTTTTTCTTTTTCTTTTAAAATATTGCCCACAGTAATTCCTCTAAAAAAAAGACTAAAATTCAAATTATGAACCAAACACAATACCGGCTTTTCGGAAAACAACTTTTTGTAATCATCATAATTCCGGTGTAATGTATTCACTACAACGCTATCAAAGGCAGAAAAATCAGTTTTTCTAACCGAATCAATTATGGTTAAATATTCAATTGGGATAGCTGTGAGTTTATCAGATACTTTTTGGCTTACAAAAAAATGAAAATCGATTGAAGACATTTCTTTTACCAACAAATACCACTGCTCGAGCAATGCCGAGTGGGTTTCCATTTCGATAAAGGCTATTTTCTTTTTCAAGTTTTGTTTCACAGAGTTTCACAAAGGCTTCACAAAGTTTCACAAAGTTTCACAAAGAAAAAACTTCGAATACTTTGTGTTTTAAACTTCGTGTAACATTGTGTAACAAATCAAATGTTACACAAAGTATCACAATGTGATATTAATTCGCACAAAAATAAAGATATTTGCATATACTTACTCAAAACAATGAACTATTATATTATCATACCAGCCCATAACGAAGAGAAATTTATTGGTTTAACTTTAGACTCTTTAGTTAATCAGACTGTTTTGCCTAAAAAAGCGGTTATTGTGAATGATAATTCTACCGATAAAACTGGTGAAATTGTTCAAGCTTATATCGAAAAACACCCTTGGATTTCTTTGGTTAATAAAAAATCGGATGCGATTCATTTACCTGGAAGCAAGGTTATTCAAGCTTTTCAGGCGGGGCTAGAAACTCTTGATGATGCTTATGATATTATGGTAAAAGGAGATTCGGATTTGATTTTTCCTGCTAATTATTTTGAAACTATTATCAAACATTTTGAAAGTGACACCAAAATAGGAATGGCGGGTGGCTTCGCTTACATTGAAAAAAATGGTGAGTGGATTTTAGAAAATCTAACCGATAAAGACCATATTCGAGGTGCTTTCAAAGCTTACAGAAAAGAAACCTTCAAACAAATAGGCGGACTAAAACCTGCTATGGGTTGGGACACGGTTGATGAATTACTTTGCAAATTTTACAATTGGAAAGTAGTAACCGATGAATCCTTACATGTTAAGCACTTAAAACCTACAGGAGCCAATTACAACCAAGCTTCACGTTACAAACAAGGCGAAGCATTTTACACTTTAGGCTACGGATTTTTTATAACAGCCATTGCTTCATTAAAACTAGCAATGCGAAAAGGGAAACCGTTATTGTTCCTTGATTACATCAAAGGATTTTGGAAAGCTAAATCAGAAAACAAAACGATGTTAGTCACACCAGAGCAAGCAAAGTTTGTCAGAGCTTATCGATGGAAGAAGATGAAGGATAAGATTTTCAAGTAATCAGTATTCAGCGTTCAGTATTCAGAGTTTAAATTTTCATCAAAAAATAGTACTTTTACCAACCAGTATTTAACTGAACACTGAACACTGAACACTGAACACTGTAAACTGAACACTCAAAAAAAATGATGTTAATCCGATACTTATCGCAAATAGGGAGATATTTCTTAATGTTACAAGAAATCTTCAAAAAGCCCACTAAATGGAGTGTAATGAGAAGTTTAATTTTTAAAGAAGTTGATGATCTAGTAATTGATTCTTTAGGAATTGTTTCTTTTATATCCTTTTTCGTTGGAGGTGTGGTTTCTATACAAACAGCATTAAACTTAACTAATCCGCTAATCCCAAAATATTTAATAGGCTTCGCCACTCGCCAATCGGTTATTTTAGAATTTGCACCTACATTTATCTCTATTATTATGGCTGGTAAAATGGGATCGTTTATTACCTCAAGTATTGGAACAATGCGTGTAACAGAGCAAATAGACGCTCTTGAAGTTATGGGAGTAAACTCTTTAAATTATTTAGTTTTCCCTAAATTAATCGCATTGCTTTTATATCCTTTTGTGATTGGATTAAGTATGTTTTTAGGAATTTTAGGCGGATGGTTAGCGGCTGTATATGGTGGTTTTGCAACTGCCGATGAATTTATGACAGGACTTCAAGCAGAATTTATTCCGTTTCACGTTACTTATGCGTTTATCAAAACCTTTGTTTTTGCTTTCTTATTAGCTACCATTCCCTCTTTTCACGGATATTATATGAAAGGCGGTGCTTTAGAAGTAGGAAAAGCAAGTACAGTTTCATTCGTATGGACTTCAGTAGTGATAATCTTGTGTAATTACATCTTAACCCAACTCCTTTTAACGAAATAATTATGATAGAAGTAAGAGATATAAAGAAATCATTTGGAGACCAAATGGTGTTAAAAGGAATAACCACAACATTAGATGCTGGGAAAACCAATTTGATTATTGGGCAATCAGGTTCTGGTAAAACGGTTTTTATAAAATCATTGTTAGGCATTCATAAGATTGACAGCGGAACGATCTCATTTGATGGTAGAATTTATGAAGAGATGAGTGATGATGACCGTCGTGAACTTCGTACCGAAATAGGAATGGTTTTTCAAGGCAGTGCTTTGTTTGATTCTATGACAGTAGAAGAGAATGTTGGTTTTCCGCTCAAAATGTTTACAAACAAATCAAGTAAAGAAATAAAAGAACGTGTTGATTTTGTAATTGATAGGGTAAATCTGGTTGATGCACATCATAAAAAACCCTCAGAAATATCTGGCGGTATGCAAAAACGTGTGGCTATTGCGAGAGCTATTGTAAACAATCCGAAGTATTTATTTTGTGACGAACCAAACTCTGGTCTTGACCCAAAAACAGCCATTGTAATAGATAACCTAATACAAGAAATCACTAAGGAATACAATATCACTACAGTAATTAACACGCACGATATGAACTCTGTGATGGAAATAGGGGATAAAATCGTTTTCTTAAAAAACGGCTTAAAAGCTTGGGAAGGGGACAAATCTCAAATATTCAAAACCGATAATGAAGCCGTTACCGATTTTGTATATTCATCTGAATTGTTCAAAAAAGTAAGAGAAGCTGTTTTGAAGGAAAGTCTATAAGATTTAATCTCGGTTTAGTATAAATTAAAACCAAAAAATCATCTTAAAACAAAGGTTATCCATTAAGCGCAGTATAACCTTTGTTAGATAATTTAAGGATTTATTCTCTTATAACTTTTACTGTTTTTAGTCCTTCTGTGGTTTTCGCTTTTACATAATATATTCCTTTAGGAAAAGTAGAAATATCAAAAGTAGTACTCTTTCCATTTATCTCTTTTACTAGCACAGTTTTCTCAAAAAAATCAATTACAGTTATTGTTTCAATAGTACAATTTTTACTTTCTATTACGACTTTTCCTTGAGTTGGATTTGGAAAAGCTTTTACACTATGATTTTCTACTACGTTAGTTGTACTATTTTTATCATTTTTTCCTGAGGCTGTAGGATTCAAATCATTAGGATCAATAACAATTTCTGCAAACGAAGTAGTAAAATGATTTACAGAAGAATAAACCGTATTAGAATCACAAATTGATCTTACCCTCCATTCATAGTTTGTACCTTCTTGCAAACCCGAAATATATAACGGAGAGAAAGCTGGATTGACCGCAGTCCAAACAGAAGACCCAACCGATTTATATTCAACATATATAACCGAAGGAGTTCCCTGATTTATCCAACTTAATAAAACACTATTAGGAGTGATTTCTGATACGCTCAAATTAATTGCAGGCAAACAGTCAACATCATAACAAGATTTTGGGAATACATAAAAAGCAATTCCAGCATAAGCAAAACTAACATTACCTTCAAACCCGTAAGTATTGATATTTACGGTATAAAAATTCTTTTTCTTATCTGACTGGGCTTCATCTGTATAAACATACCTGTAAACTGGAATAGTACCAGACACCTGAAAATTATAAGCATAAAATTCTACACCTTCATATGTGTATGATTGCCCATTAAAAATTCCAGAAGATGAATCATTTGTTGTTGCAAAAAAGTTATCTTCAATATGAGAATTACTATATCTATATATAGGTATAGTCCCCGCTACCTCCTCATTAAAAGCTTTAAAAGCAACTTCTGCGTATCTAAAAGGATCAGGATTGGGCAGATAATTTTTTGTAAACAAGTGGTCTCCATTATTTTTATAATAGTGAAAAATGGGGACAATACCTGGCACTAAAGCCGCCGATGAAGATTGTTGTTTTCCAACTGAAATTAAATTGTTTTTTACATTAGATGTTGATTTTGCATTCAACATACTACTGCTAAATATGCAATAAGCACAGAATAGCAATTTTAAGACATTTGTTTTCATATGTTTGTTTATTTATACCTATAAGTTACTCAAAAAAGCACATATTAGTATTATAAACAACATTGTTTTTTCATCAATTTTATATTAATAAAAAAACGATTTAAAAATTTTAGATAGTCAACTTACTAGATTTTTCTCACAACACACTTTAATAAATATCAACTAGTTTTTTTGGACAACTAATAAGAAAAAACAGAAAAAGAAATCTAATTTGTGACTATTCATTTAGCTAGGGCTTGTTTAGTAGTAATTATTGATTAGTAAGTTTTTAAAGCAATATAATTAAATTGTTATTTGTCTTCTGTAAAGTTGACTAATTGCTTGATTTTTAACTACAACACCTGACAGGTGTTGAAAACCTGTCAGGTGTTGTAAAGAAACCGAATTAAACAACAAAGCCCTATATATTTGCAAATAAGCAAAGTACTAGCTGAATAGTTACTCTAATTTTTTTCTAGATTTCTTTTTCTATACTAAAAATTCTTAACTGAAAAATAAATACTATCCTTATATCTAGATTCAGCTAATAATTCTTTCACTTTTTTATATTGATTGATTTGATCATCATTATAAAGCAAATACACAGGATTAAGATTATTGTACGAATCGTCTCTAATAAGTAGAGGTGCTATCGCTGTTTTATCATTTTCAGCTAAATACATCTCTTTCATAAAATCAAAATTAATTTCTTTTCCAGTCGTTTTAGCAAAGTCTAAAAAACAATTTAAAACATTCTCCATATCTTCAGCGACATTACCTGTTGCATTAATTTTATTCATATCAAATCCAAAATCTGTAACATTTGAATAAAACCAAGTTCCTTGTGGTAATTCAGTATTTTTATATTCAAATACGAGTCCATTAGACATCATTGCAGTAATTTCTTTTTTGAAAATATATTTTCTAATTAAGACAATTGGAATTAAAATAAAAAAAAGCAATATCGATATTACTAAACCAAATACAGAAGAATAAATTGCTCTAAAGCTAAAACAATGTTTAAAATATAAAGACCAAAATTCACTTACGGAATTGTTGGCAATACAATATTTTATAATAATAGTAATGTTGGTTAAATTCACAAATAGATTGTAAATTATAATTAAGGCTAAAATGACAATCAGTATTGGTCCCATTATAGATTGTTTGCAATAGTTGTAATTCTTTTTATTTCTTGTTCTTTGCTTTTAGGATAAATCAATAACACATCTTCTTTATCCACAACGATATAGTCATTTAATCCATCTATAACTACAATTTTTTTTCCTTCTGTTCTAATAATATTATTTGAGGCGTTTTCTAAATATACCGAAGCGTTTACAACAGCGTTATCCTGCTCGTCTTTTGGCAATTTATCATAAAGCGACCCCCATGTCCCCAAATCGTTCCAATCGAAAGTAGCAGGCAAAACATAAACATTTGGAGCTTTTTCAAGTATGGCATAGTCCACAGAGATATTTTGAGCTAGAGGATAATTATCCTGAATAAATGCATTTTCTTTGTCGGTGTTATACATTTCGTATCCATTCATAAAATGGGCATACATAGAAGGTTGGAAAGTCTCAAAAGCCTTTAACACCGACTTTACACTCCACACAAATATACCTGCATTCCATAAAAAATTACGGCTTTGGATAAACTTACGAGCAGTAGCATAATCTGGTTTTTCACGAAACTGTTGTACTTTTTTAACAGAGCGAGAATCTAATTTATCATACTCAATATAACCATAACCTGTATTAGGAAAAGTAGGCAGAATTCCTAAAGTCATTAAATTTTCATCACGCTCACAAAAATCAAATGCATGCTTCAAGTTAGCACAAAATTGCACTTCATCTTCTATCCAATGATCCGAAGGAGCTACAACAATAAGAGCATCAGGGTTTTGTTTTTTTATTTTTAACGTAGCATATAAAATACAAGGAGCTGTATTACGCATTGCAGGCTCTAAAACCACTTGTTCCTTCTTTACCAATGGCAACTGTTCTAAAACAATATCATTATAACTTTCGTTAGTAAGAATTAAAATATTCTCTTTTGGAATTAGCTGCGAAAGCCTTGAAAATGTTTTTTGAATTAAAGTTTCACCCGTTCCTAACATATCGTGGAACTGTTTTGGAAACTCGGTTGTAGATACTGGCCAAAAACGAGAACCTACTCCCCCAGCCATTATAATTGCGTAATAATTTTTATTCATAAATTTGCATCATTAATTTTCAAATGACTCTGCTAAAATACTAAGTTTTTTTGAGAAGTTTTTTAAATAGCAGAAAGATCAAATAAAGAATCCAAATTATTTGAAGCATTACAAATAAAATAACTATTACAAAAAAAAAGATATTTAGGTAAAATTCAGAATTTGAAAACAAATCTTTCGGATCTTGAAATAAATCATAAAAAAATGAAAAATTAGAAAATAATAAAACAAAAAAGAGGGAACCAAAAATATGAATATTTTGAAACCACTTATTTGTTGAAATCGAAAACCTAACCGACATAAAATATATCGTAAAAAACACAAACATAATCACTGACCATAACAAAAGAAAATGCCTAACTGGAATAACAAAATAAGTATCATGTATATTTATATCCAAAGTATGGCTATAAATTGGAAAAAAACTAATTATCAGGAAAAACAAACCGACAATTAAAAACAAATAAAATGGTTTTCTTTTTATAAAATCTAAAATTTCCATTCGGTAATTTGACAAATTTAATTACAAAAGTTCCACTTCTGCATTAGGATTAAACAAATAGGTTTTACCAGAAGCAATTTCTAAACACTCAAATCGTTTAGTGCGAAGTGCTATTTTTTTAAAAACTTTCCCATTATGAATTCGAAATGTGCTTCCAAAAGGAATTTCAAAAACATAATGCTTATCATTTTCAGGATCAAATTGTTTTAAAGCCAAAGCTAATGTTGCATCAGTATCGCTACTCGCCTTAGGGTTTCTAAAATGACGCGCAACCAAAGGAAGTATATTATTAGGAAAAATTTCAGGGCGGATAAATGGAATCATCAAACGCTGAAAGGTGATTTTCCATTCATCACCATGTGGTTTTATAAAACGTCCATATTTTTCAAACGCCACTAAATGTGCAATTTCATGAATAAGCGTAATTAAAAATCGGTACTGATTTTGCGAATAATTCACCGTGATTATATGCTGACCATTACTCTCCCTACGGTAATCTCCGTGACGAGTAACACGCTCGTTCACGATTTTCAAATGCACTCTATTGGTTTTGATGAGTTCAAAACACATAGGAACAGAATGTTCAGGAAGGTATTTATAAAGCACGTCTTGCATAAAACAAAAATATCTATTTTTGAAAAACCAAAAGCATAGTTTATAAAAAATGAATGATGAAATAAAAAAATATTACAACAATCTTGCATCCAAATATGATTCGGATCGATTTGAAAATACGTATGGAAGCTTTATCGACAAACAAGAGAGAAACTTTTTAGAGACAAATCTCCCAGTTGACCTTAACATTCATAAAGTTTTAGATGTAGGTTGTGGTACTGGTAGGCTTTTAAATTTAGCCAATTACGGGATAGATTTTAGTCCGCAAATGTTAGCAATAGCATCAAATAAACATCCTAACAAAACAATAGCCGAAGGAGATGTTACCGCTATACCTTTTTCTGATTCTTACTTCGATGCCATCTTTTCATTTCATGTTATTATGCATCTTGATTTTGAAACTGCTTCTAACTTTATTACAGAGTCTTATCAAAAATTAAAACCTAATGGCATTCTAATTTTTGACTTCCCTTCAAAAAAAAGAAGAGCGTTTGTAGGACATAAAAGTAAAGATTGGCATGCAGCAAATAGTTTTACCATTGAAGAAATAAAAAAAATTATTGGAAACAAATGGACTATAGAAATACAGCAGGGTTTACTATTTTTTCCGATACACCGAATCCCAAAATTTGCTAGAAAATGGCTTATTAAATTAGACCTTCTTCTTTGCAAAACCTTTTTAAAAGAATATGCTTCTTATATAGTAATCAAATTAAAAAAAAATGCTTCTGAAACAACTTCTGCCTAAAAAAATAAAAACAAGCTTAATACTTCTAAAAAGAAGATGGAAAGATGGAGGCATACAATTTGCACTTACAAAATCAAATTTAACCTCTAACTTTATCATTTCTACAACTCAAGAAATAAAACAAGGTCTTTATTTCGAAAACAAAGTACAAAACATCACCCTTGCGTCTCAAAAAATAAACAACCTATGTATTAAGCCTAATGAAACATTTTCATTTTGGAAGATCGTTGGTCCTACAACTCCAAAAAGAGGTTTTAAAGAAGGAAGAAACATTGTCAATGGAATAGTAAGTAAAGAATTTGGCGGAGGAATTTGTCAACTTTCAAGCATTATTTATCATACAGCTTTAAAAGCCGATTTAGAAATTATAGAACGATTTAATCATTCGGTTGATATTTATAAAGAAGACGAAAGATTTACCCCTCTTGGTGCAGATGCTACCGTAGTATATGGGTATAAAGATTTACGAATCAAAAACAATAGTTCTTTTCCTATCCGATTCGATTTTCAAATCACAAACAACATAATTACGTGTTCTATTTTTTCGGAAACAGCTATAATAGAAAAAGAAGTAGTTTTTGAAAGGGATTATGCTACAGATAAAAAAGTTATTGTAAGCACAATAATTAATGATTTACCAAAATACAAATCGGAATACAAGCTACCGTAATTGAACTTACTGAACAATTTCTAATTTTCCCCGATTGTACTGCAATTAGTTGTTATAAATTTCAAAGCATTTTCAAGACTATTTTTTTTTCAATAGCAAATGATGTGTTTTTTTGGCGGTTATACGAAACTATAGAAGGATATTCATTTTTTTGTGTGTCTTTGGGTGGTTTTACGAATAAATTTTTGGAAGTTGTCTTTATTGCGTAAATTTGGGGTTATAAGCCATTTTATGAAAAATCTTCTAAAAATCACTTTTTCCTTTTCAATACTTCTATTTTCTTGTAGAAATGAACATAAAGCTTGTGAAGAAGCAGACAAAGTTTCTGCTGAAATGAGAAAGTATGACATATATTTGGTGTCTTTATACAAAGAATCTGAAAAAAATCCAGAAAGTATAATTAAAAAATCAGACAGTTTATTGATTACCAATAATAAAGAAACTGAGAAATATAGATCTCAAATTAAGACTAATGTTGAAAGTAAATTACACTTTTTAAAAGCAGAACTATTTTATAAAATAGGCAAATATAAAAAATCAATTGAAGAACTGAATTTCGTAGGTGATAAAACTGGAGAAGCTGCAATTGCTTATGCGGCAAACTATGTAAAATTAAAAGATTTCAAATCAGCTAAATCGTTTATTGACAGTATTGGTAATATTAATGGAAACTATTATGCGCTTGGGAATTATTATGAAAGTATTGGAGACAAAACTTCAGCACTTAAAACATATAAAGAAAACCTTGAAGAAGATAAATCTAGAAAGCATTTTATTTATTATAAATTGACTCAAAAAAGAGTTAAGGAACTAGAAAAAAATAAATCACTACTACTAAATGAAATTTTCTTTCCTACAGGAAATCCGAATTTTGAAATTTGCGAGATTTGTAATATCGACAATGAAAAAAGAGATAAGATTATGAACTTAATGAATGAAATTCCAGAAAATATAAGAAACTGGGTTTCAACTAGCATTATAGAATCTCCATATGATACAGGAAAAAATTATTATTGGGTCAAAGTAATTGCTAATGATAGAGAATTAAACTACTTTGTAAATCCAAAAACTTTTGAAATAAAACATTTCAATCCAGCAACTAAAACTTTAAAGTCACTTGAAGATTGGCGAAACGAAAAATAAAAACGGCTTACATCAACGGTTTCAAGAAATGGCGAGTAATTGACTTATGCTTTTCCTCACGAAAAAATATTATATTTAACCGAAAATAAATCGCTCGCTTTGTTCGCCACTTCTTGAAACCGCTAAACGTTGTGCGTAAATCTGCCCGAAAAAAACCGTTAAAAATGCTGTATTAAATACCAAGACTTGGTATCTTTGAAATAAAAAAAGATTATGGCACGAAATACTTCAATATTATTAGGTGACTATTTTGAGAATTTCATCAATGAACAAATAGCTTCAGGTAAATATAACTCAGTAAGCGAGGTTGTAAGAACTGCTTTAAGAGTCTTAGAACAAGAAGAAAACAAAACGAAATCTTTAATCAACGAACTCAAAATTGGTGAAAAAAGTGTCAAAATTAAAAATTTCGACCGTCAAAAAAATCTTGAACAACTAAAAGCAAACTTCAAGAAATAATGTCGAGATATATTATTAACGAAAAAGCTATTGATGACATTAACAAAATTTGGATTTACACTGCTGAAAACTGGTCAATTGAACAAGCTGACCGTTACTATAATTTAATTTTTGAAGAAATTGAGTATATAGTTGACCATTTTGAAATGGCTCGCGATTTTGGAAATATTAGGAAAAACTACAGATGCTCAAAAGTAAAATCTCACTTGGTTTTTTTCAAGAAAACAAAATCTAATGAAATAGAAGTCATAAGAGTTTTACACGAAAAAATGGACATTGAAAACCAATTGGCAATCTGATAATAAAGAGCTACCCACAACAACTAAGATTTATTCATAAGCTGATAATTGTTTTTTACAGCACTACGTGGATCGTTGGACATCAAAGAGCCAGCAATAAAATGAATTGTAATCACTGAACATCTATAAAAATAAAAGTTTAGTGAAGTAAACCTCTGCTGAATAAATTCCAATTTCCCCCGATTATATACTGCAATTACTTGACTACTTGCGATAAATTTCAGAGCATTTTCACAAGACAATTTTTTTATTCCACAAGCAAATGGTGTGTTTTTTTTGGCGGTTATACGAAACTATAGAACGATATTCGTTTTTATTGTGTGTCTTTGGGTGGTTTTACGAATAAATTTTTGGAAGTTGCCTTTATTATGTAAATTTGGGGTTGACTGTCAGTCAAAACCAAACTATAGAAAACGAAATGAAGAATAAAACATTCCGTAAAGAAAATGGAAAACTTATATATGGAATTATCATACCAGCTATCATTGAAAACTTTAATTTTTGGCTTACAGAAATTGTTATATATGAAGATGGAAAAATATTCTGTTGGGAATTGGTAAGTTTAAACGAATTTAAAGAAATGGTTTACTCGGAAAAAATTCTGATTAGTTTGCCAAATGGTTCAAAATTATTTTTACCAAATTGGGGTGAAATAGAAATCAACAATTTTTTAAGCTACAAAACAAAAGATGATTTTATTACAGAAGTTGAAGACATATTAGATGAACTAAACGGAAAAATTAGCCGAACTGAAAAATGCCGAATATTATTCAAAGAATATCTTATAAAGTCAGATAATGAAAGCTTTATCGAATTGAAAAAAGCTTTTCAAGAATTACCAAGCCATAAAAATGTTATTATCGATATGGTAGATTATAAAGACCCACTAATTGGATTAATGATTAGAAAAGAAAAATTTACTTTTGAGCAAAGAAGATATATGTTAGATGATTATTTTGATTATGAATTAAATATTGAAAATTGAAATAATTTCAAACCTCAAATACTAACGTTAAATAACCGAACAGCAAATTGAACAGACTGCCCTACTAGGAACTAGCAGGAAGAGCCTCTCGTCCGATCACTAACAAAACCTTTCGCGTGGTAGTTACCTAAATATAAATCAGAATATAAATCACCGTAATCAAACCTGCTGAATAAATTCTATTTTATACCATCAATAAAGTATATTACGGAGTCGTTGAAGACACTTGCAAAACTTTACCGTTATAGTATTTATTTCCAGTTAAAGCAAAATCAAAAATATAATTCGCCATTTCACTTGCTGAAATAGGTGCCTGATAGCCTGGAAAAGCTTCTTGTAGCATTTCTGTATTCACAGCACCCAATGCCAAAACATTAAAAGCTATTCCTTTTTCTTTGTATTCTTCTGCTAATAATTCAGACAATGTAATTACTGCTCCTTTACTTGAACTATATGCTGAAAGCCCAGCAAACTTCATACTTCCTTGAATTCCGCCCATAGAACTAATTGTTACTACGTGACTTCCTTTTTCTAAATACGGAATACAAATTCTTGTCAAAGCAGCCACCCCAAAAACATTTACTTTGTAAATATTTTCAAATTCATTAGACGTTATTTGTTCAAAAGGTTTATGTAGCAAACTTCCCGCATTATGAATTATAATATCTACTTTTTTCCAAGTATTTTCAAAAAAATCAACTATATTTTGTAAATCTTCTTCTTCCCCTAAATCAACTGAGAGACAAGTTATATTACTATTTTCTATTAATGCCTGAGGTGTTTTTCTTGAAATAGCCAACACATTATGACCTGCTTTAGCAAATTGCAATGCCAGTTCATATCCTATTCCTCTTGAAGTTCCTGTTATGATTATATTTTTCATTTTTTTTATCTTTATTTATCACTTTTTAATATCTTCTAAAACCCAATTCATTTCTGTATCAATGCCATTTTCTAAATCACTGTCAGAAGGCACAATATTCTTATCGGGAAAAACCCCTCGCCCGAAGATTTTGAGTTTATTATTTATGGAAATATCTTCAATACCCAATCTGAATTTTAATTTTGAATTTGGCAAAGTCAGTACTGGTAAAATTCCTGCGACTGTACTTTGATAAGCTCCTCCAGTTTCTTCACCCACAAAAGTAGCTCTTTCAATATTCTTTAAATTTGCTGATAGAACTGCTGCTGCCGAAAAACTACCTCCATTTATCAATACGTACAATTTACCTGTATAGGGATTTGGTTGAGGCGATACTAGTTTATTAGAAGATATTGAAACATAATATTCTCCATTAGCATTTTTCTTGGTAGCAAAATAATAAAATGGCATTAAAAAAGGCGAAGCAAGAACAAGTGGAGCTTTTGAAAGAGTCAAGTTTCTATACAAGTTTAAGGGTAAACTGCTTCTCCTTGTAACTTTAACACTATCAACAAAAACAACTGGAGTCGAAGACAAATAACTAAACAACGTTTTGATTTCAGACAAAGCCCCTCCAGGATTATTTCTTAAATCTAAGATTAATGTTTTTGTATTTCTTTTTCTTAATTCACTAAAAATACTTTTATAAGCTTTTTCATAGTAATTACCACTAAACTGTTTTATTTTCAAAATAGCTATAGATGAATCTGACGGGACATAAGTTAAATTTCTATTTTTCTCTTTAAGAATCTTATCGTACTCAAAAATTTTGTTCTCCGTTTTGATTCTTTTCTTTTCTGCTTTAGTGAGTACAACAGTATTGTGAGCAATAACCTTCTGACTTTTTTTACCTCTTTTGGGTATATTCCTAACCAAAAGCCTTTCATTTATTGTACCCTTATAATTGAAAACCATTTTCAAACTATCATTTTTAGGGTGTTCCAAATAAAATATCGAATTAAATTTAGACGCAAATGAATGAGGATGAAATGTTGTATTATATCCATCTGAAGCATAGGTGCTTTTATACTTGTCATATAAACTTTTAGGAGTGATACCATCTATACTTTCGATGACAGTGCCTACTTTTATCAAGGTATCTCTAGAAAAATTTTTGGTAACATATAACTTATCATTCCAATATCTAAATTTCAAAAGATTAAAAGACATTTCACCGCGTTTTTTTAAAACTTTCAATTGGCTTTTTGAAGTTTTTTTTGACAACGGTATTATTCTGCAATGTCCTTGTTTTACAGCTGCCACAACATTACTAATTCCTAAATAAAACTCATTAGGAGCTAATGGATTTTTGGTAACCATTCGTAAGCTATCAAATTTTTTCACTAATTGCTCTTTAGAAATATATAAGTCAAGCGAAGGATGGAGCTTATTAAGTTTTCTTTCGACATAATTTATATCTTTCTGCAATTTTTCGGCAGTAATTTTCTTTTCTAAATGTGCATTTGCTCTTTTTACGGAAGTACAACTCAGAACAAAAATTGAAACAATAAAAGCTACTATTTTTTGAACTAATTTATTATTCATTTATCTCTTTTTATGACTAATAGACAAACAATCTTTTGTTATTCGATACGCTTTTCCCAAATAATTAACAGTTCCCTATGCTTAAAAGTATTTTCTAAATGACAATTTTAAAGATTACGAATCTACTTTAGTTGTAACTATTCAGCCTACAAACACCCATTTTTTTTGACACGAATTTGCTTCGCCTGTTCACTTCGTTCGAGTCACAAATTTACA
>JASGCW010000073.1 GCA_030053945.1 Limnohabitans sp. | reverse complement strand
TTAATATTTTTTCAGCACGGAACAAATTTTCAGAAACATTATCCTCAAAATCAGGAAGTTTTTTATTTACTAATTCTAATAGTTCGAAACGCATCAATTCATTTATTTTTTTTAAATACTAGTATCATTACTTTTACAATACTTACAGAAATACACTCAAATAATAAATATATTTAAATTCATTTTCATCTAGCAATTGATTAAATTAAAATTGATTGAAACCTTATAAAATGTAGTTGACTACTAACAATATAGTCATCATAATTAAAATTCCAAACAATATAATACTCAACCAATACCATTGTCTTCTTTTCACAACATTAGCTGTATTTTTTAAAGGTTCATATAAATAATAATAATTTTTATCTTTATAATATAATTCTTTGAGAACTTCGATTTTAGTTTCATATAGCAATTTCTTGTTTTCATACTTTAAAACTTCAAATTGCCCAATAGAAAAGAGAACTTTGCAAACCCAAGTAGTATCAACCGTATCAGTATTGGTTCTTAAATGTATAAATTGATTGTAAATACCAACAATTCTATTATTAAAGTAGCGAGCATTGAGATGACTAAGACAACTGTAAAAAAAAGGATGAATACAATATTCCAAATTTAAATGTGTTGCTCTAGACAAGGTAGCAGCTAATAGATGCTTTGAAAGTACACTGAGTTTTTCATCAAGTAGCTCAAATAACTTTTCCGAATTTATAAATGAAAAAATCGAAGGGACATTTTTTAAAAAATCATACACTAATTCCCATTTATCATTTTGAATTAAAATCATAAAAAAATGCCAAATATTCTCTTGAAAATCTACAGCAAATGTTTTAAACAATTCTTCATCCATTTCAAAAATCGATGCTAAACCATGAGCCTGTGGTGTTTTTAATTCAATATAAAAATAAACCAAATTGCCACTTAAAATAGCTTGTAGTGCTTTATTTTGAATTAAGGAAACATAAGCACTACCATTTGTTTTAAAAAAAGTGATAAATTTTTCAATTTCGTCAGGACTTACCGTTTCATTAAACTTGGATTCAGCTTTTAAGATTTTTTCAGCACGAAGTAAGTGTTCAGCTGATTGAAATTCAAAATCAAGTAGTTGCTTTTTAATTATTTCTAAATAGTCGAAACGTATCAACGGGAAATTTTTAATTTGTTTAAAAACGAAAATAAACTTTATTTTATGAAATGTATTACTCGAAACAATTATTTTTAAAACAAAAATAGCATCCGAAAAACAAAACTGTCTTTCGAATGCTACAACTATTAAGAATCAATTATTTCTTTGCTTCACTAATGGATTTGAATTCTTTTGCCAATAATGTATTTTTTAACAACATAGCAATAGTCATAGGACCTACACCACCCGGAACTGGAGTAATATATGAAGCTTTTTTAGAAACATTTTCAAAATCTACATCTCCTGTTATCACATATCCTTTTTCACTAGTTTCATCAGCTAAACGAGTAATTCCCACATCTATAACAACTACATCATCTTTTACCATTTCAGCTTTAAGATAGTTAGGAACTCCTAATGCCGTAATAATAATATCTGCTTGAGATGTAATTTGATTAATATTCTTAGTATGGCTATGTGTTAAAGTAACTGTAGAATTCCCAGGAAAACCCTTACGTCCCATCAAAATACTCATTGGACGTCCCACAATATGACTACGTCCTATAACAACAGTATGTTTCCCTTTAGTTTCTACATTATATCTTTCTAACAATTCTAAAATTCCGAACGGTGTTGCAGGAATAAAAGTACTCATATCTAATGCCATTTTCCCAAAGTTTTCAGGATGGAAACCATCTACATCTTTACTTGGATCTATCTCCATTAATATTTTTTGAGTATCAATTTGTTCTGGTAAAGGCAACTGAACTATAAATCCATCAATATTATCATCATTGTTTAATTCGTGAATCTTTTTAATTAATTCCGTTTCAGATGTAGTACTAGGCATTTTAACTAAAGTAGATTCAAAACCTATTTGTTCACAAGCTTTAACTTTACTACCAACATAAGTCAAGCTTGCTCCATCATTACCTACAATAATAGCTGCAAGATGAGGAACTTTTTCCCCATTTGCTTTCATCTTAGCAACTTGATCTTTAATTTCGTTCTTGATATCCTGTGATACTTTTTTACCGTCTAAAATTTGCATTTCTAAAAGTTGTTTAAAAGTTTAAGATTTAAAAGTTTAAAGTTGTGTTGTTCTAAACTTCTAAAATTTAAAAAAATATAAATAAAAAAGGCGCGACGATGCGCACCTATTCAGTATTATTTCATTCCTGGCATTCCACCAGGCATTCCGCCTTTCATTCCACCCATCATTTTCATCAATTGTTTACCTCCTGGACCTTGCATCATTTTCATCATTTTACTCATTTGGTCAAACTGTTTCATCAATTGATTTACTTCTTCAATTTTACGACCAGAACCTTTAGCAATACGTGTTTTACGTTTTACATCAATAATTGAAGGTTTACTTCTTTCAGCTGGTGTCATCGAATAAATAATAGCTTCAATATGTTTGAAAGCATCATCTTCAATTTCAACATCCTTAAGGGCTTTACTTGCACCAGGTATCATTCCTACCAAGTCTTTCATATTACCCATTTTTTTCACTTGTTGAATTTGCGACAAGAAATCATCAAAACCAAACTCATTTTTAGCAATTTTCTTTTGTAATTTGCGAGCTTCCTCTTCGTCATATTGTGCTTGTGCACGCTCTACTAAGGAAATAACGTCCCCCATTCCAAGGATACGGTCAGCCATACGATCTGGATAGAATACATCTATAGCATCCATTTTTTCACCAGTACCTATGAACTTGATTGGTTTATTCACTACTGATTTAATCGAAATCGCTGCTCCTCCACGAGTATCACCATCTAACTTAGTTAATACTACTCCATCAAAATTCAATCTATCATTGAAAGCTTTTGCCGTATTTACAGCGTCCTGTCCAGTCATTGAATCAACCACAAACAAAGTTTCGTTAGGTTGAATCGCTTTATGAACATTAGCAATCTCGGTCATCATCTCTTCATCTACAGCTAAACGACCTGCGGTATCGACAATAACAACATTAAATCCATTTGCTTTAGCGTGTTTGATTGCATTTTGTGCAATTTCAACTGCATTTTTGTTTTCTGGTTCAGAATATACCTCTACCCCAATTTGCTCACCTACAACATGCAACTGATTTATCGCTGCTGGACGGTAGATATCACAAGCCACCAATAAAGGTTTCTTATTTTTCTTAGTTTTTAAAAAGTTTGCTAACTTACCTGAAAAAGTAGTTTTACCAGAACCTTGTAAACCAGACATTAAAATTATTGAAGGATTACCTGAAAGATTTACACCTGCAGCATCCCCACCCATTAATTCTACTAATTCATCCTTTACAATTTTAACTAAAAGTTGTCCTGGTTCTAATGTTGTTAATACATTTTGACCAATCGCTTTTTCTTTTACACTAGTTGTAAAATCTTTAGCTATTTTAAAGTTAACATCGGCATCAAGTAGAGCACGACGTACTTCTTTAAGCGTATCAGCAACGTTTACTTCTGTGATTTTACCGTGCCCTTTTAGTATATGAAAGGCTTTATCTAATTTTTCGGATAAATTATTAAACATAACTCATTGTTTTTTTGAAGTTGCAAAGATACTATAAATAGCAGTTTTCTGAAATTTTTAAAAAAAATAATTTTAATCAGTAGCCTTTTTTTATTCCTTAAAAAAGAGCATAAAAAAAGCGCTAAAAAAATTAGCGCTTTTGTGGGGAGAGCAGGATTCGAACCTGCGAAGGTTTCCCAACGGATTTACAGTCCGTCCTCGTTGGCCGCTTGAGTATCTCCCCCACTCTGTGAGTGTGATTACCATTGCAATCGGGTGCAAATTTAGAGCTATTTTTGATGTTTGCAAACAAAATATAGAATATTTTTTACGTTTTTTTATAAGCATTTGTTTACTAGCAAGATAAAAAAGCAAATAAAATGATTTTAACTCCTAAAAAATCAAAATCTCATACTATTTCAAGAAAATTAAGTTTAATTAGACCTGATTTACTGTTTTTAGAAAAAATAGTCAACACTAATTTACTACCTAAAATATCAATATATATTTGTATATAGCCAATTTTAAAAAATATACTATGGGAATTTTTAATTTTTTTAAAAAGAAAACAACCAACAATAATGACTCAAACGTAGTTGATGAAAATTTATACCTAATCGAAGCATTAACAAACAAATTAACTTCCTTTGGTCATAATGTCGAAAGAAACAAAGATTACTTAGCTCTTAAAATTGATTCAGAATTAGAAATTGCAGGAGCAATAATAAACACCCCTAATGCTCACCCAAATTTAACACAAATAATGATATTAGTCACGCATCCAAAATATTTTCCGATGGGAATTATTGATAACGTTGCAGGCATTGGACCTACAACTCAAGAGAAAATAAATTCTGCCTTAGAAAATTATTTAACTACTACATTTAAAACTATAGTGGAAAGCTTTTCAGAAAACCATAATCCTGAAAAAGATTTTACAACTAAATTTGGGAATAATGAAATTTTATGGCATCCTAAATTAAGTGATTTAGTATTTCAGGGAAATTGGGAAGAATTCCCTGAAGAAGAACCTCTTTATGAAACTCTGAAAGAAGCGGTGAAAGATAAACTAAAAAATCAAAAATTTAATTGGTTAAAATTATACGTATCCAAAAATTCCAATAGTGAAATTATTGGAGAATGCATTTTTAATAACGAACCTTGGGATGAGGGATTATTAATAATTTCAGAATATGCTAAAAATTGGAATCAACAAGTTGATTATTTCTTGGCGCAAAAACAATTCATAATTTTTAAGAGATGTGATAAATTTGATAATTAAAAAATAACTTTCTCAAAAAGTAGAAATCAAAACAAAATAGAAATGCCAGCTAAAAGCTGGCATTTCTATTTTATATAATTAAATCGTTAACGGATTTATCCTAAAACTTCTTTAACTTTTTTACCTATTTCAGCAGGAGAGTCCACAACGTGAATTCCGTTTTCTCTCATAATACGTTTTTTAGCTTCAGCAGTATCATCAGCACCACCTACAATAGCACCTGCGTGACCCATTGTACGCCCTTTTGGAGCTGTTTCACCAGCTATAAAACCAACAACTGGCTTACGGTTACCATCAGCTTTAATCCATTTAGCTGCATCAGCCTCTAATTGACCTCCAATTTCACCTATCATAATAATACAGTGTGTCTCAGGATCATTCATTAATAATTCTACCGCTTCTTTAGTTGTAGTTCCAATAATTGGGTCACCACCAATACCAATAGCAGTAGTAATACCAAAACCTTGACGAACTACTTGATCAGCAGCTTCATATGTTAAAGTTCCTGATTTAGAAACAATTCCAATATTTCCTTTTTTAAAAACAAAACCTGGCATAATTCCAACTTTAGCTTCTTCTGGCGTGATTACACCTGGGCAGTTAGGTCCTACTAAACGACATCCTTTACCTTTAATGTAATCATAAGCTTTGATCATATCAGCTACTGGAATACCTTCAGTAATACAGATAATTACTTTTATTCCAGCATCTGCAGCTTCCATAATTGCATCAGCAGCAAATGCAGGTGGAACAAAAATGATTGATGTATCTGCACCAGCTTGAACAACTGCATCTTTTACCGTATTAAAAACAGGACGATCTAAATGAGTTGAACCTCCTTTTCCTGGAGTTACACCACCTACAACATTTGTTCCGTACTCAATCATTTGAGACGCGTGAAAAGTACCTTCACTTCCTGTAAATCCTTGAACAATAATTTTTGAATTTTTATTTACTAAAACACTCATAATTTGTGTATTGTTTATTAAGTTTAATTTTCGTGTTGCAAAAATATTAAATAGAAATCAGTAATTGATAATTAGCAATGAGTTTTTTTATAAAAATTTAATTTAATTGACTCATTTGATAACCTCTGTACAATTTACCGTCTTTAAGCTCCCAAATTACCATAAAATTAGCCAAAACCATTTCTTCTCTTGGATTTTCAATTGCTGTAACATAATGTACATAACGAACAGTAACCAAACCATCCTCTTCCAACAAATGCTTAATATCTATGCGTGAAGATTCATAAGCACGTTTTAATTCGTCTGCCATATTTAGCATTTCATCTCTATTTAAAGAAAAAAACCCCTTGCTACTATGCCAGTCTAATAAAATATCAGAATGAATAAATGTGTCTAAAAGTTGACTATCCCTTAATGCATCTGATGTATAAACAGTCTTTATAATTTCTTTAGCCTTCATTTTGGTTAAGTTTATTTATAATTTCTGGAAGTCTTTTAAGATTTGCTAATTGTTTTAATTTTTCGCGTGATTCTTCGACAGGAGTTCCAAAATAAGTTTTTCCACCATCTATTGATTTTGTAACACCAGTTTGCCCCATTACAACAGCTTTAGAACCTATTTTGATACCACTTGTTGTACCTACTTGTCCCCATAATGTAACTTCATCCTCTATTACAACACAACCCGCAATACCTGTCTGTGCTGCGATTAGACATTTTTTACCAATTATAGTATCGTGACCTATATGTACTTGATTATCTATCTTAGTTCCTGCACCAATAGTTGTATCACCAGTAACCCCTTTATCAATAGTACATAAAGCGCCTATTCCAACATTATTTTCAATCACCACTCTTCCACCTGACAATAATTGATCAAAGCCTTCAGGACGCTTTTTATAATAAAAAGCATCGGCTCCTATTATACTTCCTGCTTGAATAATGACATTATCTCCAATAACTGAATTATCATATATAGATACATTAGAATGTATCAAACAATTCTCTCCAATTACTACATTATTACCAACAAAACAGTTGGGTTGTATAATAGTTCCATTTCCTATTGTTGCACTAGTTGAAATAGCTACATTTGATGACTGAAATGGTCTGAAATGATTTGTTAATTTATTAAAATCTCTAAATGGATCATCAGAAATCAATAAAGCTTTACCTTCTGGGCAATCAACTTTTTTATTTATTAAAACAATAGTTGCTGCTGATTGTAAAGCTTTATCATAATATTTAGGATGATCAACAAACACAATATCTCCAGCTTCAACCACATGAATTTCATTCATTCCTAATACAGGAAAAGAATCAATACCCACATATTCACAGTTGATAATTTGTGCAATTTGTTTGAGCGTATGTGTCTGAGGAAATTTCATATTTTTAGTAATTAGTATAAAATAAAAAAGTGATTAGTGAGCTAAAATTAAACACTAATCACTTATTATTTCATTATACTCTTTCCATATATTTACCAGTAGCAGTATCAATTTTAATCATATCACCTTCATTAATAAATAAAGGCACATTTACAGAAGCTCCTGTTTCTACCGTTGCAGGCTTTGTAGCATTTGTAGCTGTATTTCCTTTTACTCCTGGCTCTGCATAAGTAACTTGTAATATAATAGAAGCAGGCATATCTACAGAAAGAGGCAAATCTGTTTCTGTATTAATTTGAACCATTACATTTGTTCCTTCCTTCAATAATTCAGGGGCATCTAGAACATCTTTATTAATTGTAATTTGTTCAAAAGATTCATTATTCATAAAATGAAAATCATTTCCTTCTGAATATAAAAATTGAAAAGTATGTGTTTCTACACGAACAACGTCAATTTTATGACCTGCAGAAAAAGTATTATCTAACACTTTTCCTGAGGTTAACGATTTTAATTTTGTTCTTACGAAAGCTGGTCCTTTACCAGGTTTCACATGAAGGAATTCAACGATTTTATATATATCATGATTAAATTTGATACATAAACCGTTTCTGATGTCTGCCGTACTTGCCATTATAATCTAATTCTAATTTAATTTTTTTAAATACTACCTGTATAACCTTTCATAATACCTCTTGATGAATTTCTAATAAAATCTAAGATTTCATCTCGCTCTGGTGTAGCAACCATTTCAGCCTCTATGATAGCCATAGCTTGGGAAGTATTATAATTTTTTTGATATAAAATTCTATATATATCTTGAATTTCTCTAATTTTTTCTGAAGTAAATCCTCTTCGTCTTAGTCCTACGGAATTTATACCTACATAAGATAACGGCTCTTTTGCTGCTTTTGTAAAAGGTGGCACATCTTTTCTTAATAAAGAACCTCCTGAAATCATAGCATGATCTCCTATACTTATAAATTGATGTACAGCAGATAAACCACCTACAATTGCAAAATTTCCAACTGTAACATGTCCACCTAAAAGCACACCATTAACTATTATGACATTATCACCAATATGGCAATCATGAGCCACATGAGCAGTTGCCATTATTAAACAATTATTACCTATAACTGTTTGTCCTGACGCAATTGTACCTCTATTGATTGTAACACACTCACGTATAGTTGTGTTATCTCCTATTACGGCAAGTGAATCTTCACCTCCAAATTTTAAATCTTGAGGTACCGCCGAAATAACCGCGCCTGGAAAAATATTACAATTTTTTCCAATTCGTGCACCCTCCATAATTGTTACATTTGAACCTATCCAAGTTCCTTCTCCAATCACAACATTATTATGAATTGTTGTAAAAGGATCTATAACTACATTTCGAGCAATCTTAGCTCCTGGATGTACATATGCTAAAGGTTGATTCATATATTTATGCTTATTAATAGTGCTAATAATTTTTTATTCAAAATAATAAATTATAAACTAAAAACTCATTTGATTTATTGTTTTTTTACAATTTGTGCCATTAATTCTGCTTCAGCTACTAATTTACCATTCGCAAAAGCATAACCCTGCATATGACAAATTCCTCTTCGAATAGGTGACAATAACTCTAATTTAAAAATCAATGTATCGCCTGGCAAAACTTTATGTTTAAACTTAACATTATCAATTTTCATAAAATAAGTTAAGTAATTTTCTGGGTCTGGTACTGTACTCAAAATTAAAATACCACCAGTTTGAGCCATAGCTTCTACAATTAAAACCCCTGGCATAACTGGTGCACCAGGAAAATGTCCGATGAAGAACTCTTCATTCATCGTAACATTTTTCAAACCTACAACATGACTATCAGACATTTCTAAAATTCTATCAACCAACAAGAAAGGATTTCTGTGTGGTAACATTGACATAATTTTATGAATATCCATCAAAGGTTCTTTATTTAAATCGTAAACAGGTACATTGTTACGCTGCTCATTTTTAATTATTTTAGCAATCTTTTTTGCAAACTGTGTATTTACAAAATGACCAGGTTTATTAGCGATAATTTTTCCTTTTATTTTTGTTCCAATCAATGCTAAATCACCAACAATGTCAAGTAATTTATGACGTGCAGCTTCATTAGGATAGTGCAATGTTAAATTATCCAATACTCCATTTGGCGTAACAGAAATTGAATCTTTACCGAAAGCCACTTTTAATTTATCCATCGTTTCAGTAGAAAGTTCTTTATCTACATAGACAATTGCATTATTTAAGTCACCTCCTTTTATTAAACCATTTTCCAGAAGCATTTCAAGTTCATGCAAAAAGCTAAAAGTTCTACAATCAGCAATTTCCCTTTTAAACTCAGAAATATTTTTCATAGAAGCATTTTGAGTTCCTAAAACTTTAGTTCCAAAATCGACCATAGCAGTTACACCATACTCTTCAGCTGGAATTACAGTTATTTCGCTTCCAGTAGCTTCGTCTGTATAAGTTATTACTTCTTTTACAACATAAACATTTCGTTCAGCTTCTTGCTCAATAACACCTACTTTTTCTATTGCTTCAACAAAATATTTTGAAGAACCATCCATGATTGGTAATTCAGAAGCATCTAATTCAATTATTATGTTATCTAAATCACATCCAACTAATGCGGCTAATACATGTTCTGGAGTTTGTATCATAACTCCTAATTTTTCAAGATTAGTACCTCTTTGGGTATTTACCACATAAGCAGCATCGGCTTCAATTATAGGTTGACCTTCTAAATCTACACGTACAAAAGTAAATCCATTGTTTATAGGTGCAGGTTTAAAAGTCATAGTAACTTCTTTACCTGTATGTAAACCAACACCTTTTAGAGTAATTTCCGTCTGAATGGTTTTTTGCTTAACCATAATTAATTGTTTTTCTTTTTTAATTCTGTAATTTCTGAAACTATTTTAGGAAGATTTTTAAAATGCACATACGACTTGTTATAATCCGCATAACCTAAAGCTGGACTACCTTGTAAAACTTCGTTATCTTTTATATTTCTTCCTATACCTGATTGTGCTTGAATCTTAACACCATTTCCAATTGTTAAATGACCAGCTATACCTACTTGCCCTCCAATCATACAGTTTTTACCAATTTTAGTCGAACCTGCAATTCCTGATTGAGCTGCAATAACAGTATTTTGACCAATCTCTACATTATGAGCAATCTGTATTTGATTATCAAGTTTTACTCCTTTTCTAATGATAGTTGAACCAAGTGTAGCTCTATCAATGGTTGTTGCTGCACCTATATCTACATTATCTTCAATAACAACATTACCTATTTGTGGCACTTTACTATATTCTCCATTTTCATTTGGTGCAAAACCAAATCCATCTGCTCCAATAATAGCACCTGAATGGATAGTACAATACTTTCCTATAACAGATTCAGAATATATTTTTGCCCCAGCAAAAATTGTAGTATTGTCACCAATAACAACATTATCTCCTATAAAACTGTTGGGATATATCTTAACATTTTCTCCTATAACTACATTTTCACCTACATATGAAAAAGCCCCTAAATAAAATCCAGAGCCATAATTAACCGACTCTGACAATACAGACGGCTGTTCTACTCCTACTTTATTGAGCTTAATTTGATTATAAAACTCTAATAGTTTAGAAAATGCTTTATAGGCATCTTCAACCTTAATTAAGGTTGTTGACAACTCACTTTCAGGAACAAAAGTATTATTTACAATAGTAATTGTAGCTTTTGTTTCATAAATATAGTTTATATATTTTGGATTGGCTAAAAAAGTTAAAGACCCTTCAGAACCTTCTTCTATTTTAGACAATTTAGAAACTTCAGCATTAGGATTCCCTACTACTTCACCTTCTAAAATTCCCGCTATTTGCTCAGCTGTAAATTTCATTTAATCCTTTTCGAATTTAACCATAAAAATATGGAAAAAGTCATTTAGCGCAACAAAAGTAAAAAAAAATGTTAAGACTTTTTAACTTTTGACAAGTTGTTTTGGATAGCATAAAAAATACTTTGTCACTTGCTTTGACAAGGCTTTTAACGAAAGTTGATCTGATAAAATTGCTACATCCTCTATACTTCCATCTTTTTTCAAAATCCTAATTGGCTCAGCTACTTTACTATACGCCTGGTTTTTTATTTTCCCTTTAAAAACAAAATACTTAGCTTCTTGCAATGATAATTTATTTTCAACTGCAAAAATTTCGGTTAATCTTAAAATTTCTTCCATCGAGAATTTTTCATCACTCATTTTCACTTTCAACAAATCTCTATTAATAATAATTCTACTTAATTCACTTAAAGTAAAATCTTCGTGATATTGCCAATTCTTAATTGCTCCAATAATATCGGTATCATCAAGTTTAGCAAACTCATTCAGAACTGTATCATTAAAATCAGATAAAGAGATTTTATTTTCAACAAAGAAATAAAGAGGTTTACTACATTCTATCTCTACTCCTTTTTGATATAATTCTTTAGCTCTTTTTAAAGTTCGTGTCAAAATTTCCTCAGCAACTAAACTCGTTTTATGTAAATACACTTGCCAATACATAAGTCGGCGAGCCATCAAAAATTTCTCTACTGAATAAATTCCTTTTTCCTCAATTACTAAAACATCATCAACCACATTCATCATTTGAATTAATCGGTCCGAATTGATTTTTCCTTCTTCTACTCCGCTATAAAAACTATCACGTTTTAAATAATCCATTCGA
This sequence comes from Limnohabitans sp., assembly GCA_030053945.1. Lineage (GTDB taxonomy): Bacteria > Bacteroidota > Bacteroidia > Flavobacteriales > Flavobacteriaceae > Flavobacterium. The sequence continues at coordinate 7,066 of JASGCW010000073.1, read as the reverse complement.
TCCATATCCAACTGACTCGAAACCAATTGCAACATAAACTTACGATGATATTCTCCTTTAAAAATTTTAATTGCTAAATCTAATTTTCCACCAAATTCAGAATTTAATTTTTCCATAAACAAAAGTGAAATTTGTTCATGATGTACATCTTCCACAATACTATGTTCCATTGCATGAGAAAAAGGTCCGTGACCAATGTCATGCAACAAAATAGCTATGTATAAAGCATTTTCTTCTTCTTCCGAAATTTGAACATTTTTAAATTTTAAAACCTGAACTGCTTTTTGCATAATATGCAAGCACCCTAAAGCGTGGTGAAAACGTGTATGATTTGCACCTGGATAAACTAAATAGGACATCCCCATTTGCGCAATCCTACGCAAGCGTTGAAAATACGGATGCTGAATTAAATCATAGATAAAAACATTGGGGATGGTAATAAATCCATAAATAGGATCATTGAATATTTTAAGTTTATTAGTACTACTCACAAATAAGAATTTAATGAAGCAAAGATAAAAAAACCTGACAGGTCACAAAGACTGTCAGGTTCAATTATTTAAAAAGAATTAACTATTACCAAATTACAACTCTATCTTTTTCCGAGATAAACATTTTACTACCTTCTTTGATATTAAAAGTTTTGTAAAACTCATTAATATTACTCAAAGGACCATTAATTCTAAAACGAGCAGGCGAATGAACATCAGTCATAATTTGCTGTCCTAATGCTTCAGGCTTTATATTTACCATCCAGGCATATCCATATGCCAAGAAATAACGTTGATTAGGCGTTAAACCTGCTATTTTTTGATTTTCTTTAAATTGTTTCGTTTTCTTAAAGGCTTCATACCCCATTACAACTCCACCTAAATCTGCTATATTTTCTCCTTGTGTAGCATCTCCATTTACAAATTTGCCTGGTAACGCTTCATATTTATTGAATTGAGCCACAATAGCTTTTGTTTTTTCTCTGAATTTTTTTAAATCATCGGCAGTCCACCAGTTATTCAAATTTCCTTTTTCATCATATTGACTTCCTTGATCATCAAAACCATGTGTAATTTCGTGTCCAAAAGTAGAACCTCCTATTATTCCATACAACACTGCATCATCTGGCATACGACCTTCAAAACCAGGAACAATGATATTACAAGCTGGAACACAAATCTCATTATTACTTGGATTGTAATATGCATTATATGTTTGTGGATACATTCCCCACTCCGTTCTATCTACGGGCTTACCATATTTAGTAATCATATCATTATATGACCAAACATTCACAGCCATTACATTTGCTAAGTAAGTTCCTTTATCTATATTCACTGATGACATATCCTTCCATTTGTCAGGATAACCAACTTTCATCACAATTTTAGCTAATTTGTTTAATGCTTTTTTCTTGGTTTCTGGACTCATCCAATCTAATTTTTTAATTCTTTCTGCATATACATCACGAATATTATTTCCTATCTCTAATAACTTCTCTTTTGTTCCTTTTGGCAAATATTCTTCAACATAAACTTGACCTATTAATTCTCCTAAAGAATCATCTGTCTCTTCAACAACTCTTTTCCAACGTGGCTTTTGTTTTTTTACTCCATTCATAACTGTAGAATAGAAATAAAAATTTTGCTTTTCAAATGCAGAACCTAAATAAGATGCATAAGTATTAACTAAATCCCATTTTAAATATGTTTTCCAATTTTCGATAGTATATGACTTTATTGTTTTATCAAGTGCTTTGTAAAATTCTGGCTGACCAACAATAACTGAATCTGCTTTAGCAACCTTCATAACTGGCAATAATTTTTCCCAAGCAATATTAGGCGTAGAAGATTTAAACTGAGCCAAAGTCATTTTATTATAATTCTTCACAGGATCACGCAAAGCTTCTAATTTTCTAGAATTTTTAGCTAACTCGGTTTCCAACTTCATAATCACTTGAGCATTCTTTTTAGAGGTTACTTCATCATTACCCATTAGTTTTGAAATAGCTTCTAAATGTTTTACATATTCTATGCGAATTGTAGTGGTTTCTTTGTCTGTATTAAAGTAATAATCTCTATTTCCCATTCCTAAACCTCCTTGAGAAAAGAATAAAGCATATTTAGTACTTATTTTATCATCTTGCCCTAAATAAAACCCAAAAGCTGGACTAGCTCCAATAGTATGCAAATGAGCAATTTCATTTAACAAAGAAGATACGTCCTTAACAGCATCTATTTTTGATAATTCACTTTTTAAAGGTGAAATTCCTAATTTATTAATAGCAATAGTATCCATACCAGAAGCATAAAAATCACCTATTTTTTGTTTATTAGTGCCTTTTTGTGCATTTTCGGCAGCAGATTTCTCGCAAATTTGTTTTATTTGGCTATTGATAGTATCACCTATTGTCCTGAAAATTCCGTTACTCTTTTCTGTATCTGGTATTGGGTTTCTTTTAAACCATCCTCCATTAGCATAAGCAAAAAAGTCATCTGAAGGGTTAGCTAATGTATCTCTATTAGTTGCTAATGCATCTGGCGCATTAGGATCTAAATCTTGTTCTTTTTTGCAACTTGTTGTTACTAAAATTATTCCTGCAAAAAAAAGCGCTAATTTGTTGAATTTCATATCGATTTGGTAATTTTTGTTTTCAAAGATATTTTTTTTATAAAAAAAGTAATCTATTTTATAATAATTTTATGAAACCGCTGTTTATTAAATAGTAAATTGCGAATCGAAAATACATATAAAATTATGAGCATCAAAATACTTTGGGTAGACGACGAAATAGATTTATTAAAACCACATATACTTTTTCTTGAAAAAAAAGATTACAAAGTTTCTACTTGTAATAACGGTAGAGATGCTATAGATTTATTTCAAGAAGAAAACTTTGATGTAGTTTTTCTTGATGAAAATATGCCTGGAATGTCTGGACTTGAAACTTTGCAGGAAATCAAGGAAAAAAAATCTTCTGTCCCCGTAATTATGATTACAAAAAGTGAAGAAGAATACATTATGGAAGAAGCAATTGGCTCAAAAATTGCCGATTATTTAATCAAACCTGTTAATCCAAATCAGATTTTATTGAGCTTAAAAAAGAACTTAGACCATTCGCGTCTAATTTCAGAAAAAACAACTTTAGATTACCAAAAAGAATTTAGAAAAATTGCTATGGATATGGCAAGTGTAAATTCATTTGAAGAATGGACAGAGTTTTACAAAAGATTATTATTCTGGGAACTAGAATTAGAAAATATAGATGACCAAAATATGTTTCAAATCTTAGAATCTCAAAAAGCAGAAGCTAATATCCAATTTGGGAAATTTATCGAAAAGAATTATGAAGATTGGTTTGAACCTAATGCAGATAAACCCATACAATCACACGAGGTTTTTAGGAAACTTGTTGTCCCTGAACTCCGTAAAGAAGAAAATGTACTTTTTGTAGTTATCGATAACTTACGCTATGACCAATGGAAAGCATTTGAAGCTGTTTTAAGTAATCACTATAAACTAGAGGCTGAAACCCCTTACTATGCTATATTACCAACAGCAACTCAGTATGCAAGAAATGCATTGTTTTCTGGTTTGATGCCACTTGACATGGAAAAAATGCATCCAGAATATTGGAAAAATGATGTAGATGAAGGTGGTAAAAATTTATATGAAGCAGAATTTTTATCCGCTCAGTTAAAGAGACTACGAATGGATATTCCTCATGAATATTTCAAAATAACCAACTTTGCAAACGGGAAAAAATTAGCAGAAAATTTTAAGGCATTGAAGGATAAAAAATTAGTAGCTGTAGTTTACAATTTCGTAGATATGCTTTCGCATGCAAAGACAGATATGGATGTAGTAAAAGAGTTAGCTGCTGATGATAAAGCTTATCGTTCATTAACATTAAGTTGGTTTAAAAATTCACCTTTATTAGAAATAATCCAACAAGCCCAAAAACTTGGTTTTAAACTGGTTCTAACCACAGATCATGGAACGATAAATGTAAAAAACCCATCACAAGTCATTGGTGACAAAAATACCAGTTTGAATCTACGTTATAAAACCGGACGTAGTTTAACTTATGAGCAAAAAGATGTGTATGCAGTTAAAGACCCTAAAAAAGTTGGTCTTCCGATTATAAATATGACAAGTTCATACATTTTTGCAAAAAATGATCATTTTTTAGCCTACATCAACAATTATAATCATTATGTGAGTTATTACCGAAACACTTATCAGCATGGTGGTATCTCTCTTGAAGAAATGATTATACCGTTTTTAGTGTTTAGTCCGAAGAAATAAATTGACAGTTGTTGGAATATGCAGCTAAATAATAGAAGCATTATAAGGTTTTTGAGTGGACTAACATTTTTAATCTTCTTTTGTCCTTTTTTTCAAATGTGTTCAGATGAAGCTATAAAAACAAGTCCTTTAAAGGAATTTTCTATTAAAAATGGAACTCCAAAAAAAGAAGCAGATTCTTTACTTACCATTTTTTATAAAAAAAAGATAGAAGAAGGAAGAAAAGAATACACTTTTAATGCGTATCAAATAACTAAAAAAGCTTTTATAGATAATTCAACTCTCGATATTTTTGATGATCTTGATGAAATTGACATGTATGGTAGTCTTTGTTATCCTTTGTTTATTATATCTTCTTCAATAGGATTGTTTTTTTCTTTGAAAACAAGATTTAATCGAACAAGAATTTTTAACTATGTAAACATCACTTTGATAATCCTATCTATATTCTTTTTTTATCTAAAAGAAGAATTATTAGAAGACATTAATCAAATAAAAATAGGTTATTATTTATTTTTTCTGAATTCTATCGTAATCATTTATTTTTGCAATAAAGAATTGAAATCTATCCAATGAAACTCGAATACTACTTACAAGATATTGAACTGACAGCTCAAAAAGTAATTGAAGCTAACCCAGAAAAGGTAATCCTGTTTAATGGTGATATGGGCGCTGGAAAAACTACTTTTATCAAAACCTTGTGTAAAACATTAGGAGTCGAAGATGCTACTAGCAGCCCAACCTTTAGTTTAGTTAATGAATATCAAACAAATGAAAATCAATTAGTTTACCACTTTGACGTATATAGATTGAAATCACAAGCTGAAGCTCTTGATATGGGAATAGATGAATATTTATATTCAGGAAACTGGTGTTTTATAGAATGGGCTGAAAAAATTCCTGATTTAATTCCTGATAATCATTCAACTATTACAATCTCAGTATTAGAAGATGGCAAAAGAGTTTTAGAGCTTGTTTAAATTCTTAAGCATAAACTATAAAGCATTGATAAAAAAATTGTAATTTGGACCAAGCAAACCAAAAATTATGGCAATCACACCTTTTAGTAAAACAGATTTACTTCCACAGGAAGAAAAATTAGAAGTAACTAAACATAAAAGCGAACTTTTTATTGGGATTCCAAAAGAAACTTCTTTTCAGGAACGTCGTATTTGCCTAACTCCTGAAGCAGTAAATTCAATAACAAATCATGGACATAGAGTGCTAATTGAAGCAGGTGCAGGTGCTAGTGCAAGCTATTCTGACAAAGATTATAGTGATGCTGGAGCCGAAATTACAAACGATACACAAAAGGTTTTCGGGTGCCCTATGATTCTAAAGGTTGAACCACCCACTCTTGCGGAAATAGAAATGATAAAACCACAAACTATTTTAATTTCTGCACTACAAATTAAAACTAGAAAAAAAGAATATTTTGAAGCTCTCAAAAAGAAAAAAATTACTGCACTAGCTTTTGAATATATAAGAGACGATGATAATTCTTTCCCTGCTGTAAAATCTTTGAGCGAAATCGCTGGTACAGCTTCTGTACTTGTTGCATCAGAATTAATGACTTGTGGAAATGGCGGTAACGGTTTACTTTTTGGTAACATAACCGGAGTGAGACCAACAGAAGTAGTCATTTTAGGGGCAGGTACAGTTGCCGAATATGCAGTAAAAACTGCGTTAGGATTAGGTGCTTCTGTAAAAGTATTTGACAATTCTATAACTAAGTTAAGACGTCTTCAAAATAATTTACAGCAAAGAATTTTCACATCTACTATTCAAAATAAAACATTATTAAAATCGCTGAGACGATGTGATGTTGCTATTGGAGCAATGAGAGGAAAATATAGAACACCTATTGTTGTTACCGAAGATATGATTACTCATATGAAAAAAGGTTCCATAATAGTTGATGTTAGTATTGACACTGGCGGCTGTTTTGAAACCTCAGAAATTACCACTCATGAGAACCCAACATTTGTAAAACATGGCGTTACACATTATTGCGTACCAAATATTCCTTCACGATATTCTAAAACAGCCTCTTTATCGATAAGTAACATCATTACTCCTTATCTATTGCAAATTGCAGATGATGGAGGAATTGAGAGTGCAATACGATGTGATGCTGGCTTAAAAAACGGCGTCTATTTTTACCACGGAATTCTTACAAACAAGACAATAGGCGAATGGTTTGACTTAACTCACAGAGATATCAATTTAATTGTGTTTTAAATACATTTCTTTATTACTTTTGCAGAAAAAATATTGTGAGCAGTTTTACTTATCGATTAGGATACTATTTATTTGGAGTTTTAGGAGGATCATTAATTCTATTCTTTGTTTTAGGGCAAAAAAAAATGCGTTGTAGCTACTTTCCCAATGACAGAGTACTTAACAATATCAAAAGTAAACCCTTTGGCTATTCAGAAAATGCTTCAAAAAAGCTTGCGGAAAACTGGATTGACACTATTGATATTAAAAACACTTTAACATACGGTGATGTAGATTTTGATAGAAGTAATATCAAAATCAAAAATGGTAAATTATATACTATAGAAGGAAAAACAACTAAGAACCAACCTATAGAAATTATCATCGAAAACTATGAAAATAAAGCTATTTTAAAAGAAATAATTCGAAAATAATTTCTAATTAGGGTCTGCTTTTAAACTCGTTTTCTTTACTACACCTGACAGGTTTTTCAAAACCTGTCAGGTGTAGTAGTTTAAAATCAGGTGATTAGGGTATATTAGAAAAC
>JASGCW010000072.1 GCA_030053945.1 Limnohabitans sp. | reverse complement strand
TCAATCTATTGATAATGCTTCTTATAATATTATTAAAGCAGAAATTTCAAATTTACCTATTACACTTCCTCCAAGTGCTGTAATGGCTGGAGTTTACGCTAGAGTTGATAAAGATCGTGGCGTATGGAAAGCACCAGCAAACGTTGGGTTAAATTATGTAATTAAGCCTTCAATCAAAATCACTAATGATATGCAAGACAGTTTGAATGTTGATACTGTTGCTGGAAAATCTATCAATGCGATTAGAAGTTTTACAGGCAAAGGAACATTAGTGTGGGGCGCAAGAACTTTAGCTGGAAATGATAATGAGTGGCGTTATGTACCTGTTAGAAGATTTTTTAATATGGCAGAAGAGTCTATTAAAAAAGCAACAGAACAGTTCGTTTTTGAACCAAATGATGCTAATACTTGGATTAGAGTTAGAGCAATGATTGAGAACTTCTTAATACTTCAATGGAGAGCAGGAGCGTTAGCAGGTGCAAAACCAGAGCAAGCGTTTTATGTGAGAGTAGGTTTAGGACAAACAATGACAGCAGATGATATTTTAAATGGTTATATGATTGTTGAAATAGGTATGGCAGTTGTAAGACCAGCAGAATTTATCATTCTTAGATTTTCTCACAAAATGCAAGAAGCATAATTAAATAAAAAATTATTAAAATTTAAAAATATACAATTATGAGTTATCCATTATCAAAGTTTCATTTCTCTGTAGATTGGGGAGGAACAAAAATAGGTTTTACAGAAGTTTCAGGATTAGATGTAGAAACAGAAGTAATTGAATATAGACAAGGTGCAAGCCCAGAATATTCAAAAATAAAAATGCCAGGTATGCAAAAGTTTTCAAATATTACACTTAAAAGAGGAACTTTTAAAAGTGATAATGAATACTACAATTGGTGGAATACTGTAAAACTTAATACTATCGAAAGAAGAGATATAACCATCAAATTATTGAATGAAGAACATGAGCCAGTAATTACTTGGAAAGTGAAAAATGCATGGCCTACAAAAATTCAATCAACAGATTTAAAAGCTGATGGAAATGAAGTAGCCATTGAATCTATGGAATTAGTACACGAAGGACTTTCTATTCAAAATGATTAATTATGGCTAAACAGCTGAGTAAAACTACAGAATATTACCCGCCAGTAGGTTTTCATTTTCTGGTAGAGTTTGCTGGCTTAGGTACTGTCCAAAAAGATCATCAATTTCAATCTGTTTCAGGATTATCTGTAGATATTGAAACTGAAGAGATTAATGAAGGTGGAGAAAATAGATTTAAGCATAAAGTACCTGTGAAAACTAAATTTCCAAACTTAGTTTTAAAACGGGGGATACTTTTAGATTCTAAAGTTATTGACTGGTGTAAAAAAGCCATTGAAAATTTTGAATTTAAACCTATTAATTTAACAATCAAACTGTTGAATGAAGAGCATCAACCTCTTATTTCATGGAATATTGTGCATGCTTATCCTGTAAAATGGTCAGTTGAAGATTTTAATGCCCAAGAAAGTAAATTGGTTATCGAAAGTTTTGAATTGACCTACAATTATTTCACTACAATCAAAAACTAATGGCGATAGAAATTAAAGAGCTACATATAAAAATTAATGTAAACGATAGTAGTACTCCTAAACCGACAAAATCTGGAAATAAAGATGGTAATCTTATATCTGAGTGTGTCGAACAGGTAATGAAAATTGTAGAACGTAAAAAGGAAAGATAATCATGAGTTCTGGAGAGTTAAAAAAATTAAAAGTTGTTGCATATAAAGATCCTGGTTTTAGTGATAAAGTTGCCGATGGGGAATTTGATACACTAATGAATCCAGAAAAATATGTGTTTCACTATAAAATTGAACAAGATGAAGAGCAAGCTGCTGGAACAAGTGCTGTTTCTCCTCGATTCAAAAAGATTCTCCCTGAAAACTTAGAGTTGGAATTTTTCTTTGATAGAACAGGTGTAATTCAAGGTAAAGAAGCTTTAGAACAAGGCATTATTGATGATATCGAAAAGTTTAAAAAGGTAATTCTTGATTATAATGGAGATGAACATAAACCTAATTATCTAATTATTTCTTGGGGAAGTTTACTTTTTAAAGGTTCCCTCACCGAAATGGATATTGAGTTTAAGTTATTTAAACCAGATGGAACACCAATACGAGCTTTGGCAAAAGCAAAATTTCAAGGTTTTGTAGAAGATGATTTAAGAGCAGCTAGAGAAAACAACAGATCTCCTGATTTAACGCATATTAGAATTGTGAAAGAAGGAGATACTTTACCGCTTATGTGCAATAGAATTTATGGGGATTCAAAATATTATTTAGAAGTGGCAAAAGTAAACAATATTGTCAACTTTAGAAAGCTAAAAACGGGACAAGAAATTTTCTTTCCTCCATTGCAAAAGCAATCATAAATAGAATTAATAAAGATAGATAGTGACTACTGTTTTACTCGATAGAGGTATCAGAAAATTAATACAATGCAAACTATAAACTAAAAATGAATAATTCCGGAGTCATACAAACAAGTCAAAGTGCTGATTTAGTCACTCACAAAATACTTATTGATGGGGAAGAATTGTCAAAAACTTACCAAGTAAGAAGTATTGTGGTGCATAATGAGGTAAATAGAATACCTATGGCTCAATTAATTATTGTAGATGGTGAAGCCGCTGCAAGGGATTTTAAATTGAGTAACGAAGATTTGTTCATTCCTGGAAAAGAAATTGAGATTTCAGCAGGTTATCACTCAGATGAAGAAACTATTTATAAAGGAATAGTTATTAAGCATAGTATTAAAATTAAAGATGGTAATTCTTGTTTAATTATCGAATGCAAAGATGAAGCTGTAAAACTAACAATTGGTAGAAAAAGTAACTATTTTTATGATTCAAAAGACAGCGAAATATTTGAACAAATCATAGGCGAATATGGTTTAGAAAATGATATTGAAGCTACCAACTTTAGCCATCCTGAAATTGTGCAATACAATACTTCCGATTGGGATTTTATTGTATCTCGTGCACAAGCAAATGGGAAGCTTTGTTTTGTCGAAAATGGTAAAATCACTATAAAAAAACCTGATTTCTCGTCAGAATCTGTAGAAACAATCACATTTGGAGCTACGATGTTAGATTTTGATGCTGAAATAGATGCCAGAAATCAATTCAAAAAAGTATCGTCCTACGGTTGGAGTTATGCTAACCAAGAAATTGTTGAAATTGAGGCTGCTGATCCTAGTGTCTCATTAAATGGCAATTTATCATCATCTGATATTGCGCAAACTATAGAATTAGAAAATTTAGAATTGCGACACGGTGGCAGTATGACCGAAGTTGAACTACAAGACTGGGCAGATGCAAAGCAATTGTTTCAACAGTTATCAAAAGTAAGAGGAAGAGTAAAATTTCAAGGTATTCCCGCTGTAAAACCAAATACGATAATCACCCTAGAAGGTGTTGGCGAAAGGTTTAATGGTAAAGCATACATTACAGGAGTTTTTCATGAAATTTCAGAAGGAAATTGGACAGTTGATGCGCAATTTGGAATAAATCCAGAGTGGTTTTCTGAAACGTATGATATAAATGCACCTTCGGCATCTGGATTAGTACCAGCTATTAAAGGATTACATATTGGTATCGTAACACAATTGCAAGAAGATCCAGATGGAGAAGATAGAATATTAGTCAAAATACCAATAATCAATAGTGAGGAACAAGGAATTTGGTGCAGGGTAGCGGCATTAGATGCTGGAGAAAATAGAGGTTCTTTTTTTAGACCTGAAATTGAAGATGAGGTTATTGTAGGGTTCATCAATGAAGATCCAAAAAATGGGGTTGTGTTGGGAATGTTAAATAGCAGTGCTAAGCCAGCGCCAATTGTTGCATCTGATGATAATCATCAAAAAGGATTTGTAACAAGAAGCGAAATGAAACTCATTTTTGATGATGAAAAAAAATCAATTACAGTCGAGACACCCGCAGGAAAAAAAATGACAATGGATGAAGATGCTGGGGTAATTGTGATTGAAGACGAAAATTCTAATGTGATTACTTTAGATACTAATGGTATTAAAATGGAAAGTGGCAAAGACATAGAAATCAAAGCCACTGGAGATGTTAAAATAGAAGGGGTAAACATAAATATTAACGCAAGTGCTCAATTAAAAGCCGAAGGTAGTGCAGGAATAGAAATGTCCTCTGGTGCTACAGCAGTTTTAAAAGGGAGTATAGTACAAATAAATTAAAGTTTTATGGGAGCACCAGCCGCAAGAATTACAGATATGCACGTTTGTCCTATGGTAACAGGAACCGTACCTCATGTAGGTGGTCCAGTTATGCCAGCAGGAGAGCCTACAGTTTTGATAGGCGGATTACCAGCAGCAAGAGTAGGAGATATGGCAACTTGTACAGGTCCACCAGATAGTATAGTCGCTGGCTCAGGTACAGTGCTTATAGGGGGTAAACCTGCTGCGAGAATGGGCGATTCCACGTCGCACGGAGGAACAATAGTAGCAGGATTAGCAACAGTTTTAATAGGTTAAAAATGGAAACTAAACAAGCATTTTTAGGAACTGGATGGAGTTTTCCTCCAGAATTTGATAAATCAACAAAAGCAGTTGTAACAATTTCGGATGAAGAAGATATAAAAAGCAGTCTTGAAATTTTATTATCAACAAAGCTTGGAGAAAGGGTAATGCAACCTAAATATGGATGTAATATGGATGAATTGTTATTCAATCCTCTAGACTTAACCTTAAAAACTTTTGTCTCTGAACTTATTAAATCAGCAATTCTATACCACGAACCTAGAATTGATGTTGAAAAGATTGATATTACACAAGGGGATGATCTCAATGGCGAATTATTAGTGATTTTAGATTACAAAATAAGAGCAACAAACTCAAGAATAAATTGGGTATATCCTTTTTATAAAGTTGAAGGTACTGATTTATAGATACAAATAATGATGGATAATAAATGTAATAATAGTATAAGTAATTTAGCAACTATCGCTTCTGATCAAAATCAGCGATATATTGATGCTTTACAGCCAAATAATCTTAATCTTATAGATTTTGAAGTGTCAGATTGGATTTTATTTGCCTATAATTTTGCTTCCTATGTTAAATACTATGATACAAAAAATCATTTATTAGCTTCTGGAGATTGGACTGGTTTTTTTAGCCATTTCAATTTAGATGGGAAATCTCCAACCTATGAAAATACCTTTGAAATACTTCGAATTAAAGAAGAAATCAACTTAATCATTAATCAATATAAAGAAGATACTTCACTAACACCACATCTTACTCTTTTTGTTACTTTTCTGTTATTATTAGAAAATAGCAAAAGCAGATTTAATGCACTCACAAAAAGACACCTTGATTTTTATTACAAGGATATTTTAAAAATTGAAAAATTACCAGCTACACCAGATAAGGTATATCTTATTTTTGAATTAGCTAAAAATGCTTCACAGCAACAAATTGTAGCTAATACACTTTTTGACGGGGATAAAGATTTGTTAGGAAAAAGTAGAACCTACAAGTCTTCTGAAGAACTTGTTGTGAATAAGGCTTCTATAGCACAATTAAAAAATGTTTATAATGATGTAGCTGATAAAATTGTTGCTAGTCAAGTTGCTAATTCATACGATGGATTAGGTGCCAAATTTCCTAGCGAAAGTGCTAATCAATTTTGGCCATTTGGTCATACAGATGCTACATATCCAGAGTTGCCACAAGCTACATTAGGATTTGCCATTGCTTCGCCAATTTTAAAATTAAGTGAAGGGAATAGAAAAATAGAAATTGTTTTTGAATTTACAGATAGTATAGAGAGCCTAACTGTTTCTCAAATTATTAATTACATAACGGTTTATCTTACAACAGATAAAGGTTGGTTTGAATTACCAGCAACTAGTTTTATAGACCAAATAGAAGAATCAATTACTACAGCAGTATCAGATAATATTTTGAAGGTAGCTTTTCAATTAGATGAGAGTATAGCTTCAATTACAAATTATAATACCAAAGTTTTAGGAAGTGAGTTTGATAGTTCACTGCCAATAGCCAAATTTGAAATCAATACATCACAAGAAGATGGTTATGCTGTTTACCAGTCATTTGCGCAAAATGTCTTAGAAAAAATAACCATTAACGTTGATGTTCAAAATATAAAAAATGTAGTTTTAGAAAATGATAATGCAATTATCAATGCAAAAAAACCTTTTTTTCCTTTCACAACTATTCCTATAGTTGATTCTAATTTTTACATTCAATGTGAAGAAGCTTTTTCAAAAAAATGGACTTCATTAAGTGTGAATTTTGGATGGAAAAATACACCAGCTAGTTTTCCAACTCATTATAACGCCTATAAGAGTACAACAGAAACCACCATAAGTCCATCAACTTATATTGGAAGTATTTTAGAATCAAACAATACGGTTAAAACCTCAAATAGAATTGTTACTAATGATAGCTATTTTAAATATAATCTTGATCTTTTAGTAAATAATTCGTGGGAAAATTATGCAGCTAACCAAACGTTATTTACTAAAAACGCAACAACTAATTTATTTACTACAAGTTTTACTATAGATAATGAGGATGCTAATTTTGATTCTGATTCAAACAGTAAAATAAATTTAAAATTAAAGAATAATTTTTTACATAGTTTATATCCTAAAATTTATGCATCAGCTTTAGCAAGCCAAAATCCAAATGTTATTTTACCTAACGAACCTTATACGCCTATAGCTGAAAATGTTAATTTAAGTTATACGGCTTCAGAAACATATTCTTTTATTAATGAAGAAGCTAATGATTCGGAGGAAATGTATAATGATAGCCAGATTAAACTATTTCATATACATCCATTTGGGTATTCTGAAGAACATATTTATTTAAAAAATCTTCAAGATTTTATCAATGACAAAAATATTTATCTAGCTCCAGTTTATTGTAAAGGTGGAGAACTTTTTATAGGTATTGAAAATGCACAAAACCTAGACCAAATTGCAATTCTTTTTCAAGTATTTGAAGGAAGTGAAAACCCTTTAAAAGAATCTTTTACAGGCAACCAAAAAATTGTATGGTCTATTTTAGCGAATAACGAATGGAAAGAATTGAGTGATTCTGATATTCTATTAAATGAAACCGATAATTTATTAAAATCAGGGATTTTTAAATTTAACATACCTGATGAAGCTACAAAAACGAATACGGTTTTACCAGCTAATATTTTTTGGCTAAAAGCTAAAATGCATAAAGAATATGATGTAGTATGTAAATTAATAGGTGTTCATACTCAAGTAGTTTTAGCAAGCTTCGAAGATAATGGTAACGATTTATCCCATCTAAAATCAGGTTTGCCAGCAGAAACTATCACTAAGTTAAAGCAAAGATTGAGTACTGTAAAATCAGTCACACAGCCTTACAATAGTTTTGACGGAAAATCTCCAGAATCTGATGCTGATTATTATAGAAGAGTAAGTGAACGATTACGTCATAAAAATAGAGCAATTACAAAATGGGATTATGAGCACATAATTTTACAAGAATTCCCTGAATTATATAAGGTAAATTGCTTGAACCATACCTCTGATTGTTCTTTTCAAGCACCAGGAAATGTTACATTGGTTTTAGTACCTGATACAGTAAATAAAAATGTTTTTGATATTTACCAACCAAGTGTAAGTACAGCCACATTGAACAAAGTAAAAGATTATGTGAGTAAGCTTAATTCATTACACGTAAACACTTTTGTAATTAACCCAGAATATGAAACAGTCAAAGTTAGCTTGGCTGTCAAATTCAAAACAGGTTTTGATATAAACTTTTATACCCAAGAATTGAGAAATGATATTACTAAGTTTTTATCGCCTTGGGCTTATGATAAAAGTATAAAAATCAACTTTGGATTTACTGTTCATATTAGTGTGCTGATTGATTATATAGAAAAATTAGGCTATGTAGATTATCTTGAAAATGTAAAATTAATTAAAAACGATGGCGAACCTCAAAAATTGGTCGAGCCATCAAATCCAAAATCAATACTTGTATCTGCAAAACCGAATGAACATATTATTTCAACAACTATTACTAGTTGTGAAGAATCATCAATAATTCAACAAAACGAAGAATGTCAACTATAACTAAAAATATAAGTATTCCTAAAAATGTTAACTCAAATGATGATTTAAGTTTCGAATTCTTACGTAAAAAAGGAATTGAGTATATAGAATCATTAGGGTCTTCATTTTGGACAGACTATAATACTCATGATCCAGGGATAACAATTCTTGAAGTATTATGTTATGCAATTACAGATCTTGGAATGAGAATAGATCTTCCCATTGAAGATTTACTGAACAATTCTCAAGAAAATATATCTAAAAATCAATTTTTCAAAGCGTCAGAAATTTTACCTAATAAGGCTTTAACAGCAAACGATTATAGAAAAATAATTATTGATATTGATAATCAGAAGATTAAAAATTGCTGGTTGCAAAAGTTTTCAAAAAAGATTTATATCGACTGTAAAGAAGCTTTAATTTCATATCATAAAAATCAATTTGCAGGAACTCCAGAAATTTATATCAAAGAGAAGGAGATTAACGGACTCTATACAATTTTGGTAGATTTTGATGAAGAAGATATTGTCGAGAGGGAAAATTTAAAAAATAAGATCATTACAAAATTTCATCAGAATCGTAATCTATGTGAAGATCTTGTTGAAATAAAAGAAGTTGAGATTCAGCCCGTAGCGGTATGTTCTAAAATAGAAATTGATCCGAAAGCCGATGAAGAATTGGTGCAAGCAAATATTATTATTGCATTAGAAAATTATTTATCACCTAGCATTAATTTCTATTCGCTTTCTCAAATGGTTGAAAAAGGATATACCAGTGATCAAATTTTTGAAGGACCATTACTAGAAAATGGTTTTATCGACAATCAAGAGTTAGAATCTTCTCTTTTGAGGAAAGATGTGCGTCTTTCAGATATCATCCAAATAATTATGAATATTGATGGAGTTAAGCATATCAAAGATATTTCTATAAATTTTTGTGATAACATTGATGAATCGGTAAAAGAATGGGTGTTATGCATAGAAGAAGGGAAAAAGCCACAATTGTGTGATAAAAGCACATTTAGTTTTACTAAGGGAGTTTTGCCTGTAAATGTGAATAAAGCCAAAGTCGCTGCCTATATTGCAGAAATAAAGAAAGATATTGCTTTAAGACAATCAAGAGCTTCATTAAATAATGAATTTGTAACTCCTACAGGAGTAGCTTCTGAAGTTAATTCTTATACAAGTATTACAAATGATTTTCCTGAAACGTATGGTATAGGTGAAATTGGTTTATCAGAAACCGTAACTGGAGCTAGAAAAGCCAAAGCAAAACAGCTAAAATCATACTTATTATTTTTTGACCAAATTTTAGTTAGTTATTTTAAGCATTTGAGTAATGTAAAAGAACTTCTTTCCATAAATAATTCACTTACAGAAACCTACTTTACGCAGCCTATTACAGACATTGCTGGGATAGAAGATATTGTGAAAAATTATAGTGATAATCCAGAAATTCTTTCAAAAAATCTTTTTGGACACTTAGATGATACGATAAAGAGAAACAATGATATAAAAGATCATTTGATAGCAAGATTTGCAGAGCGTTTTTCAGAATATGCTTTTCTTATGAAAACCTTATATGGCAGTGTTGCAGATGAAATTGTTTTACAAAACAAAGCTGATTTTCTTTCTAATTATGATAAAATCAGTAGCGAGAGAGGGTGTGCTTTCAATTATTACAAACAACCTGCTACTAATTTATGGAATACATTTAATGTAACTGGATTAGAAAATCGAATTGCAGGACTGTTAGGAATAAAAGGAGACATAAATCCATTAACAGGTAAAAGAGGTATTAAACGAAAAAATTTATCCAATTTATTTATTCAAATTTATGATCCTACACCTGCAACACCCGCTACTAATTTTAGATGGCGAGTTAGAGATGAATTAAGTCAAATTATATTATCCGCAACAGATGATTATGTATCAGAAACAGAAGCCGCTAACGAGTTGTATTTTGCAATATTAAAGATACTTGAAACTTCAATTACCGAAATAGAAGAAGGATTTGAAGAAATTTTTACTGAAAAGGTGATTAATACCTTCGAGATTCATCAAGCAGCCAGCGGTAAATATTCGTTTCATATAATTAACCCAGAAATAACAGTAATAAGCGATCCTGATAGAATAATAGCTAAGCAATATAAATATTATAATACGCTTGAAGAAATCAAAGAAGGAATTATAGCATTAATTACTTTTTTCAAAGAAAGATTTAGCGAAGAGGGAATTTTCTTAGTAGAACATATTCTTTTATTGCCTAAAGACGATGCAACAACAACTAATGATCATTTTATGCCTATTTGTGTAGATGATTGCCTTGATGATTGTTGTACACCTGATCCTTATTCTTTTAAAATTAGTGTCGTATTACCAGGTTTTACGTATAGATTTTCAAATATAGACTTCAGAAATTTTGCTGAAGGTGTAATTAGGCAAGAAATACCTGCACATATTTTAGGTAGAATTTGTTGGATAGGATATAGAAAAGGGCATATAAATACAGTCGACAATGATTTAGTTGATTTTGAAAAAACATTTAAAAGTTTTTTAATAGATAAAAGCATAAACAAGCAAGATAAATTGCCTGATTTTATTAGAGCATTAAGTAAATTAAATACTATTTATCCTTCAGGAAGGCTATTTAATTGCGAGGACGAAAGCGAAGATTTAACAGGTAAAATAATATTAGGAAGAACAAACTTAGGAACAATATAAAAAATAAAGTTATGGCAACTAAACTAGATAATATAACAGGACAATACCATAGTTACGTAGAAGATCAAGTACTTACACACTATCAATTAAATGAATCTATCGATTATTTTACAGATCAAGATCGTTTAACTAGAGTTTTTCTTTCAGGTACTGGAATTGTATGTGGTTTTGTGGTTTCTTATAATTCGGTAACTCAAACCATAACAATTTCTCAAGGGACTGGAGTCACTACTGATGGAGATTTTATAAAACTTCAAAAAAACGTTGTGCAATCAGATGCAGTTTCGATTAAACAAAAACTTTATAGTATTGATTTAGCTAGTATTAATTATAAATCTTTTAAATCTTTTGACGAAGATAAAGCCAATTATCCGAATTTTAAGAATAACTCAAATTCATTAGTTACTTTATGGGAGCTTCTTCCAGAGAAACCAGTTGGAGCGCCACTTGAAACAGGTGAACAGTTGCTGACTTCGTTTCCTGATTTAGTTAATATTAGAAATTATGTTGTTATACTTTATTTAGAGAGCTATCCTAAGCAAGCTTCACTATGTAATCAATTAGATTGTTCCAATCAAGGTGGTGAAGAGGTTTTTAATTTAAGAGTTCTTATTGCTAATCAAGCTAATGCAAATATCATTATTCAGAAAGATGCATTGTTTAGTAAGTATAATAATTTCAATCAATACCAGTCGTTGCCTGAGCTTGCAGTTAAAAAAGTTGTTCCTAACTCAAATAACATCCAAACGAAATCGCAAATTAATCAGCTTTTTAGTACTGTGTTAAATGATGCTACTTTTAAGACTACTTTAAAGAATAGTATCACAACAATTTTGACAAAATTTGGTTTTGCAGCAGAAGCTGTAATAATAAATACGGGTATTACTAATCTTTTAAATATTCCACCTGCTAGCATTCCGAGTGATGTGCATTATAGATATGATTTTCTAAAAGATATTGTCGCAACCTATAAGGAATTAAAAGATTTATTCATTCAATTGAATGCCGAATGTAATCCGCCAATCAATTCATTTCCGAAGCATTTGCTTTTAGGGTTAGTACAAGATTCAAACTTATATAAATCCTATAGACATCAATTCTACAAATCTCCAATTTTAGATAGTCAAAATAAGCTTTTTAGAAATTTTGAAACATTAGTACAAAGGTTGTTATTAGTTGTCCAAAATTATAATATCACTGCTAATCAAGTGAAAATAACACCTTCAAAATATAGTGGTAAATTAGGATTGAAAGCAATTCCTTATTATTATAGAGTAGATATTCCTTTTATTAATTCATGGGATTTTGAAAGAAAAAATATTTTTATTCCTAGAGCAAATTTTGCATACAATGATGCTAATTTACTAAGTGATGATTATATAAAAGCACCTTTAAAATATACAATTGATGATTTTGACTTCTATAGAATTGAAGGTTATTTGAATGATTCAATAGATGATGTAAAAAATACTCTCAATAACGATAAACTTGTTTTTGGATTAGATTTCGATTTTCAAATTTTAGACATTATTAGCGATAAAAATGAATTAAAAATTTTATTTAAAAATAATCCGTCTTTTGAACATAAAGCTGGTGTAAAAAAAGGAGGAACTTTATTACTTCTAAAAGAAGGAAATAATTTCATAACAGATTTTGCAATAGATTATAAAGTAACTAGTGAAGAAGATTTAAGTTGTTGCACAATTGTAGAATGTACTTATCCTTGGATTAGTTCTTTAAAATACATCAATAATTTATCTAGAAGTACTAAAGGAACTCAAAGTAGGGTAAAGGCAATGCCAACTCACTATGTACTTAATGTAAGAAATTATAGTATTAACGGAGTGAATTTGATAAATGCTCCAGTTGTAATTCGAATTCCGTTAAATGATAATGTCTTTTTGAGAAGACTACATATTGTAATGGAAAGAATCAATCAAAGATTTCCTGCTGGATTAGTATTTGATTATATCGAAGAAATTAAGAAGCTTAAAATAACAAAGCTAGAAAAAGACAAATTTGTATTTGAGGTACAAGATATTACTTTGAGTAGTGCAAGTCCAGTGTATAGATTAACTGAAAATGGTATCACACGAAATAACAGAAAATATATGGCAAAAGACATTGTTTGTGTGGTTAAGAATGCTTATCAAGAAGATGTTTACAAAAAATTACAAAGCAATTATGCGCCAGTAAACAAAGATGATGATGATTTTGGACGTTTTGATGAAGATTGGAGAAAATGGGAAGTACTTAGAGCTCAATTAAGACAACATCCTATTACAAGACCATTTAGAAGGTTCATCACAGAGTTTGGACATTTTGAGAATATTCCAACCAATTCACCGAATGTAACTGTAATGACTGAATTGAGAAATATAGCGAGGTCTATAAGAAGTGCTGGAAATGGAACGCAGTTTAGTGATTTAGAAATAAGTATAGGTGGAGATTGGACAAATGGTAATTGGGTAAATAGCACAATGATGAATTATTATCAAGGTCGCGAAAACGATACTAACGATGTTGTAGCATTATTTATCAATTTAAGAAAAAAATTGCATAACGAAAATGGATTAAGTAAATACGCAATTCATATTCATAATCCTCTAAATAAAGATTTAAGTGCATTAACATCTGTGTTCAACACGTATGCTAATAAAGCAGAATTTTATTTACAAAAACCAGCTAGCGGTTTATTTATTGTAATATAATAAAATGTACAAGTTGATGAAAATGAAAGTGGATATAAAAAGAAAAAGCTTCAGACCAAATAATGCTAGCGGATCTGAAGCTCAATGGGGGGAAGGAAATGTAGAATCGGGATCGAGACTTAAGCAGACTATTCCACTTAAAAAACAACAACAATAAAACACAACACAAAACCCAGTATTCCCAAACGGGCATAACAAAGATAGGGAAAAAAATATATAAACCAAATAAAAATGAAAAAAAATAAACATAGTATTGAAAAATTATTTTTAGAGGTTAACACTAATTCTATGAATGTGGCTAACTATCTAAAGAATAATACTAATATGTTTATTCAAAATCATATTTTAGAGATTATAGAAAAAGAATTAGATGCTATAAATAATGACCAAAATGAATTTTTACAAATCGATAAATTAGATATTTCTATCGATAATCAATCTCTTATTAATGATGGGGTTTTTAATTATGAAGATATAAGAAAAGAGATTAGAATTCAACTAGATCAAAATATTCAAAAGATAATTGAAGAATCAAATAATAGCAACAATCAAAATATAAATACTTCTTATAATAAGTATCAAAGCTTAAATAAAGAGCAAAGAAAAACTAATACATTAATTTATTATTTAGAAAATGGTGAGTTGCCTTGGTGGATATCCAATACTAATTTAAGTATTTCAAACCAACAAGATTTTTTTAAAGTAGAAGATATATATACTAACAGTAATGAATATTTTTCAGTACGATTGGTACAAATCATAAATACTAAATATGTTCAAAAAAGATTAATTAATCAATTTTCAAATGAACATATTGCTTTAATTATTAGTGTGTTACTTCCAAAGAAAGAATATAACAAAAGTGAAAAAATTCAAAATAACGAATTAATCAAATTATTAAATCAAATCAATCAATTTCAATTAAAGCAACTATTTTGGGAAACCATTTTCAAATGTATTACAAATAAAAACTATTACGCAATTGTTAAGTTATATGATGAATTTCTCAGTTTTGTAGCTGAAAAAATAGACTTTCAAAAATTTATTAATCTATTAAAAGATTTTATTTTTCTTGATAATGAAGAGCAAAAAATCAATCTTATTTATCAAGAAAAGGTAGCTCTAAATAAAGAAAATAATAATCAGAATGCGCTAAACCATGCCGAGATAAATGATGAATCAAAGCATATTACTTTTGAAAGTAGTAATCAAATAAATAATGAAATTATCGCTAAAAATGAAATAATAAATTCAAACCAAGAAGATGATTTTCAAGAGAATAATGTTTTAGAGAGTGATTCGTTTTATATTCAAAATGCGGGACTTATAGTAATTCATCCGTTTATTAAAAATTTCTTTAAGAATTGTAATATACTCAATGAAGATAATTCTATAAATGATAAAGAATTAGCCGTACATCTGTTACATTATGTAGCGACTAAACAAGAATATGATTATGAATATAATATGTTATTTGAAAAATTTCTTTGTGGCATACCTATTCATTATCCTATAAAACGTGAAGTGGATATACCAGATATTTATAAAAATGAAGCTGAAAAATTACTTCAATCTGTTGTGTCCCACTGGAGTGCATTGAAAAATACTTCAACAGATATAGTAAGGACAGAATTTTTGCAAAGAGAAGGTAAATTGGATATAAAACAAAACAATCCAAAATTATACATTCAAAGAAAAACCCAAGATATTTTATTAGATAGTATTCCTTGGAATATAGGTATAGTCAAGATTCCTTGGTTTAAGAAAATAATTTACACCGAATGGTAAAACAGATACATTATGAGAGCATTCGACAAAAAAAAACAGGAAAATATACATTCATCTAATAACTTTTTTAGCCCAAAAATTCAGAAAAAGCTAAAAACAGGGACTGTTGGTGATAAATATGAAGTAGAGGCAGATAGAGTTGCAGACCAGGTAGTTAATAAAACATCTAATGGTTCTAATGGACTTTTTCAATCAAAAGCCGAGGAAGATATTCAGCAAAAACCTATTGCCGAAACAATTTCTACGGTCCAAAAACAAGAAATGAAAGAAGAAGAACCTGTGCAAAAGAAATCTGACAAAGAAGAAGATAAATTGCAGAAGAAAGAAATGAAGGAGGATGATAAGGTTCAAAAAAAAGAGAATAAAGAGGAAGAACCTGTGCAAAAGAAATCCGATAAAGAAGAGGATAAAATCCAAAAAAAATCCGAAGAAAAGGAAGAGCCAGTTCAAGCAAAATGTGATGATTGTGAAAAAGAAGATAAGGTTCAAAAGAAACAAGAAGATGAAAAAGAAAAACCTGTACAAGCCAAATCTAATAATGCACAAAGTGAAGTCCAAAACAATCAATTAGAAAACCAATTAGATAATTCTAAAGGTTCAGGAAGTGGTTTAGATAATAAGACTAAACGAGAAATGGAATCTGGTTTTGGAGCTGATTTTAGCAATGTGAAAATACATACAGATAGCAATGCGGTTCAAATGAGTCAAGAGTTAGGTGCGCAAGCCTTTACTAATGGCAATGATGTTTATTTTAATAAAGGGAAATACAATCCTGAATCTAAAGAAGGTAAACATTTGCTTGCACACGAATTAACACATACTATTCAACAAACTGGAATGGTGCAAAAATCAATAGAGCCAAATGTTTCTAGCTCTGAAAATTTAGAATCACCAAGATTTCAGGGGGAATATAGGTTGGAGCAAGCTTATGATGATTTAGATTATATAACTGTTGGTGCAAAAGGTGAACCTGTTGCAAAAATTCAATCTGGGTTAATGGATTTAGGCTATGAATTACCAAAATTTGGTGTTGATGGTGATTTTGGTAACGAAACTAAAAAAGCGGTACTTGATTTCCAAAATGATTATGATTTGGCTTATGATGGTATAGTAGGTCAAGAAACAATGGGAAAATTAGATTCTATTTATGCAGGAGGAAAGTTAAATACAAATTGTTGTGGCGAAGCTTCACAACTGCCACAAAACAATTTAGAATTTGATATTGATAGTGATACAATGACTGCTACGTTTTGTTCAAAAGGTAGTTTCAATATATCTTCTACCGCAAATTGGGTTACACCTCACAAAGCAAAACATTATCACATATTTATCACTGCTATACAAGGTGGAACAAT
Source organism: Limnohabitans sp. (assembly GCA_030053945.1). Lineage (GTDB taxonomy): Bacteria > Bacteroidota > Bacteroidia > Flavobacteriales > Flavobacteriaceae > Flavobacterium. Next base: position 2,408 of record JASGCW010000072.1, on the reverse strand, counting down.
TCGTAAACCAAACCGAAGATTTAATGTAGGTTTTGAATCTCAATCATTCAAAGTAAAAACGGATGATTGTATATTTTTTAAAGTAATTATACAAGTAATCGATCCTGTTAATAGCCCTAATTTAAAAGGTAAATTTAGTGTAACCAATTAATATTATATGTTTAACCAAAAATCAAAATCAAACCCCGCAAATACTTCTTCTTCTAACTCAGGAAAAAGTGAAGATTTTTTTGGTGTACAAGCAAAACTGAATATTGGTAAATCTAATGATAAATATGAGGTTGAAGCTGATAAAATGGTAGACAAAGTAGTAGCTTCACCACAAACAAATAATGCAGAAACTTTTTTTAGCCCTTCTCAACGTATTCAAAAGAAACAGAATGCCGAAATACAAAAAAAAGATGAAAATGATACTCAATCTGAAACATCAATAAATCCTGATTTTGAAAGTAAGTTAAATAGTTCAAAAGGTTCTGGAGCATCTCTTCCTAAAACTACACAAGGTGAAATGGAGTCAGGATTTGGAAGTGATTTTAGCAATGTAAAAATTCACACTGATTCGAATGCCATACAAATGAACCAGCAATTGGGGTCACAAGCCTTTGCTAATGGCAATGATATTTATTTTAATGAAGGAAAATACAATCCAAATTCTCAAAACGGTAAACATTTGTTAGCACATGAATTGACACATACTGTTCAGCAAACAGGTAGCGTTCAAAAGAAAGACACACCAGATATTCAACGCAGTTGGTTAGGAGATGCTTGGGATTCTGTGACAAGTGCAGCAGGTGATGCAATTGATTGGGTTGGAGATACTGCTTCTAGTATTGGATCTGGAATAAGTTCTGCTTGGTCAACTGCAACTACATTTTTAGGAGATGCAGCATCTTCACTTTGGAGTGGTATGCAATCTTTAGGAAGTGATGTTTTATCTTGGTTAAGTAGTGCTGGTTCAGCTGTTTGGAGTGCTATTTCTTGGTTTGGAAGTCTTGCGTGGGACATCATAAGCACAATTGGAATATTTTTATGGGAAAAGCTAGTAATGCTTGGGACAAATGTTTGGTCGTTTATATCCAATATTCCTTCAAGATTATGGCGAATTGTAGTTCACGGATGGCACGCTATAACGGGTATTTTAGGTTGGGCTTGGAACGGATTAACAGGTGCACTAGGGCATATTTGGCAAGGATTAGTTGGAGTATTCGGCTGGTTAGGTGATGGTTTGTCAGGATTAATAAGCTGGTTGGGAACTGGATTAGCAAATGGGTTTGCATGGGCTATAGATTTTATAATGGATCCAAGTTTGTCAAAAATATGGGATGGGCTTTTGGGAACTTTAAGTTGGGTTTGGAGCGGAATTACAGGATTTGCGCAATGGGGATGGAATGGTATAGTAGGTGCTGTGATGTGGGCGTGGCAAGGTATAAAAGGATTTGCATCTTGGATTTGGGATGCAATAATTGGAACCTTAGAATGGGCTGGAAGACTTCTACTTTATGTATTAGACCTTATAGGATTATTAGAAGCTTTACAAATATTATGGGGGCTTATATTTAGAATGAGACCTTTGAGATCTGATGAAATTTCAGCTTCATTACAAGTTCATCCCGCAGGAATGATTCCTTATGATTTAGTATGGGTAGATGAAGGATCATTAGTTGCTTATATATCAGGTTATTTTTCAGGAGGAGGTTATAGAGCGGTAACCACTGCACATGTATTACACGTAGCTCCAGGGGAAGATTTAGCAACAATGGTTCATGAATTGTCTCACGTAGCCCAATATGAACATGCTGGTTCAGTTTATATGGCAGAAGCAATTCATGCACAAGCATTTGGAGAAGGATATTCTTATAGAAATACAGATGGTACTTTTAAACACGCTCATTTTAATGAATTTAATAGAGAACAGCAGGCTTCTATTTGCGAAGATTATTATAGATCTGTTAGTGGCACAGGAGGTGGTAACGCTTCTTCAACCGAATTACAACCATTTATTGATGAAATGAGAAGAGGCCAATTTTAATAAAGATGTAATTTAGTGTATGAGACAATTTTTATTTATAATCATAATTTCAATACTTACAATTAGTTGTGATTCTATTTATATACAAAAATCAAACCCGTTAGAAATCAAAACTAATAATTCATTTTCAGAAGCTTTAAGAGTTCAAGGTGAAATGCAACTTTTTCCAACGTTAAAAAACGTTTATTTTGATTCGAAAGAAAAAGTTATTAGAAATGAGGTACTGGTAATTTTATTTTATAAAAAAGAAGAAGTAACAGAATTTAAAGAAAGTATTCTTAGAAAAGAACTCAAAACATTTAACGAAATTAAGTCTGTATTAGATTCTAAGAAAGGCTATTATTTTATAATTCCTGAATTAAAAAAAACTCCATTTGCA
>JASGCW010000202.1 GCA_030053945.1 Limnohabitans sp. | reverse complement strand
AAGATCAGATGGTGGCACTTGTTACACAATTGTTAAAATAATTTTTTAAGTTATAATATAAAAATGAAAAAAGATTTTAATAAATGAAATAATATAAAACAAGAAGTTGAAAATAAAGAAATTAAAAATATATTTCACGAAAAAGAGATATGATGGATGAGTGTAGGTGTAAATATAGGACATGAACAAGATGGTAAAAATGAATCTTTTGAGAGACCAGTGCTTGTGATTAGAAAGTTTAATTCTGACTCATTTATAGGAGTGCCCTTATCTACTGCTATCAAAGAGAATAATCCATTTTATTTTGATTTTATTTACAAAGGAGAAAGAATATCAGTAATATTATCACAGATTAGATTATTTAGTGCTAAAAGATTATTAAGATATATGTATAAAGTACCGAGAGGTGGATTTATAAAAATACAAGATGAATTGAGAAAAGTGTTAAAGTTATAATTACGAAATCCCGCTTTCGCAGGATTTCTCATTTGACCGTTAGATCATTTATAGATACATTATAACAAATTTAAAATTAAAAGTCAAATAAATTAGTCCCAGGTTCAATAACTAATCATAATTACTTGTATTTTAAAAATTAAAAAAATAAGTTAAAATATAAAGTATATAAAAAAGAAAAACCACAGCTAAGAAATATTGAGCTGTGGTTTGTTAAAAAGATTAACGAGCCCTTTTATACAAAAATATGACCCTTTCATGACGGGCCATTTCGCCGAACACTTTTTCCGCCAGTTTTCCAAATTCTTCCGTGCAATTTGTTAACAAGACGAATTCTCCTGTTTGTAAAGATTTTTCCAATAAATTTTTCATAACGCCTCCCTTTAGTTCGCAAGCTTCTTCAATCAACGAACAGAATTCTTGGTCGTATTCCCATAAACCACGTACCGATATTAGAAGTTGGTGATCTTTATCACCTCGGTTCAATTTGTGCATTTCCTGATAACATGAACTGGTTTGAAGTTGTTGCAAAGAGATTGCTTCCCCATCTGATCCATTAAAAAAAGCACCCGTACCCATAAAAAAACTCCTTAAAAAATAAAAAAGAACAAGAAAACATTCATATTATAGCATAGATAAATACTTTTGTAAATACCTATATTTGCAGGTTCAATAACTAATCATAATTACTTGTGTTTTAAAAATCTATATATTTTTTCAAGTTAAAATAAAATAGGTAATAGATTCAAAGGTTCACTCAACTTATAATCTTTACACTTTATCAATTCTCTCTCCTGTTAAGTTATAGTATATATCAAAAGTGGCCAAACCTGCAAATTTTGTTATTTACAATTTAACAAAAATATGTTATAATGTGTTCATTCTTAAGAGGATTCTCTTTTTTGAATATTTTTTGTTCTTTCATTTTTTTTAAAGGAAATTATTATGACAACTACGGTTATCCCAAAATCGGTACAAGATTTCAATGAGCTTGTATCTGGTCTCAAAAGTGAGCCAACATACCGTGACCCACTGCTTTTCGCTGTGGGTGGAAAAGTCTTCACCGAAAATAGAATTCTGGCTTCGGTCAGATTTCCGGTGGTGAACGGTCCAGGTCAAAACACTGGAACCGCGGCTTTGCTGATGAATATTTTGGGGATAACACCCCAAGGTGTTCAAAATGTGAATCTTTCAGTAGAAAAGCTGGAGTACATCCTGAATTTCTACAAGTGCTTCGAAGCGGATGGCAAAAAGCATCCCAACTTGAATATTTTGAAGGCTGCTTTGTCGTCAAAAAATGAAATTGTGGCAACTTTTATTTTCGACGATGTGCCACCAGTAGGGGTTGAAGATTCGACTCTCAAACTTTACAGTTTGAGCAATCGATTATTTAAACCCGGTGAACTCAACCTGAAAAATATTTCTGAAAAGTTTCCAAATGTCGCATGGTTGGGAGATATACCAATAGATGGCGAGCAGATAGATGGCGAGCAGATTAGTGACAAACTCCTAATGTCCGCACTTGATCATTCCAGGGCATATCCTCTTCATATGGTGAGAAAATTCCCATCCTACATACACCGTATCAATATCCTAAATATGGGTGTGCAGGTAACAGAAACAAGCAATGTCTCTCTCGGTGCATATCTTGGGAATGGGACAATATTGATGCCTTATACGAGATATGTAAACGATAAAGGTTTCGGGATCCGTAGCGGTGCTTCAATTCTTGACCTAACCCCCACCGAATGGGGTGATCAACCTCTTTCTGTTGGTGTAAATTGTCTCTTAGAGACAAATTGTCTACTCGGTATTCCAATTGGAGACAATGTCACTATTGGCGAAAATATTGCACTTCTACCAAGTACACTAGTACAAGTGGAATTACTTGATCCTTTTATTCGTGAAAAGATTGTCGAAGCAAGAGAACTTGCAGGAATTAATTCCGTGACATTCTCTGCAAGAGGGGGAGTGATTAAAGCTTTGCATAACCAAAGACAAAAAAAGGTTTGATTGAAGTCATCCATAATGCTTGAAATGTATGGTTTGCTCTCAAGTTCAAGGATAGTGAGTTGCTGACTTTCCACAAATTGAGTATTGAGTAATTTGCTTTCAAAAGCCCTTAATCTATGTTGTAATGACTGTTGATTAAGGGCTTTTTTCTTTTATTATTTTTTAAAAAATCAAAATTAATGTGTAAAAATTAAAATTTTGTGGTATAATATATATATATATATGAAAATACCATTATCAAGAATAAATTTTATTTTAGAAATACCCTCTGAAACACAAATTTTAGAGTTTAAAAGATTAACAGGAGATGCTGTTGTATCTAAAACTATAAAAACAATTGTGGCTATGGCAAATACAGATGGTGGAAATATTGTTGTAGGAATAGATGATCCAGAAAAAACAAAATTAAAAGGTGAAAAAAGAATATTTGGAATAGAAGAATCACAAGAAAATTATGATGAAATAAAAAGAAATATTTCAAAAATAGATCCAAAAGGTAATATATCAATTAGTTTTAATGAATATGAACTTCAGGAGACTAATAAAACATTTGCAATAATTGTAATAGGTAAAAACACTAATTCTATATCTTCTATAGATAATAAAGTTTATATAAGGGGTAAAAAGGGAAATATTGAATTAAATACACATGAAATAATAGAATATGCATATGCTAGAGGATATAAAACTTCTGATAATGAATTAGTGGATGTTGATTTTGAATTATTAAATACAGAATTACTAAAATCTTACTTTAATAAAAATAAACATAATATAGATGATTTTATTCAAGAGTTATTTAACTTAGGTTTAGCAAAAAAAGAAAACGAAAAAATAAAACCAACCAGGGCAGCAGTGTTATTATTTGCCGATCATCCAACATTATTAATGGAAACAAAATGTGCAGTCAAAATTTTTAAATATAAAGGTAATATAGAACAATATAAAGAAGTTCCGAATCTTATAGGACAACCTAAAATAATAGAAGGTAATTTGATAAAAACAATTAGAGATACTCAAGAATATGTTTTAGAACAATTACAAAATGGTATTGAATTTAAAACAGGATTTATAAATAAATACAAAATTCCAGAGAGGGTCATAAAAGAAGCAGTAGTGAATGCTATTATACATAGAGATTATTATTTGAAAAGAGATATAGAAATAAGTATATTTGAAGATAGGATAGAATTTCTATCTCCTGGATTATTTGTAGATAATATTACTATCTCAAATATAGGTATAATAAGATCAAATAAATATAGAAACGATCTTTTGGTAAAACATTTAAGATTTATGGATAATCCGCCTAATCTTGACAAAAATGAAGGAGTAAAGGCAATGAGAAGTGAAATGAGTGAAAATAATTTATATCCACCTATTTTTATATCATATCCTACTATTTCTGACTCTGTAAAATTAGTTTTATTAAATGAATTAATAATGACAGACTGACAAAAAGTAGAAGAATATTTAAAAAATAATAATTATATAACAAATAAAATTGCCAGAGAAATAACAGGTATAGTACAAATGTACACTATGACAAGATTATTTAATAAATGAGTGAATCAAGGTTTGATATATAAAATCACAAAAGAGTCAGATAGTACGAAGAATTCAAAATATGTCTTATCTTTAAAAAATACAGATGATTTGCTTGCAAATGATAATGCAAGCAAATTAAATACCCTTGAAAAACAAGGTTAAAAATCATTTTTACTTGCAAAAACATATAACACCATGAAAAACTACAATCAAATATACGAAGAGAGATTTGCGAAATTAAATAAAAAGCAACAAGAAGCAGTGCTGGCGACAGACGGCCCTGTGATGGTGATAGCAGGCCCTGGGACGGGGAAGACAGAGCTATTATCTATGA
>JASGCW010000201.1 GCA_030053945.1 Limnohabitans sp. | reverse complement strand
TTTGTGTTTACATTATTTCTACTAAGGTTAAAACATTAGGTGGGTTCTAAAAATTGATTTCTTCAAAAAAAAGTATTGGTAACTATTGGTTTTTTAAGGGATACACTTTTTAGAATTTTAATTTTTAGAACCCTTCATAATAAAACACCTATTTTATTATGAAAAATGCAATAAACATTCGGAACAAGTAATAAAATAGCGAGGATGTCCCAAAAATCCTTTTTATACAAATATTTAATTGTAACCCTATTGATAATCAAAGGGTTACAAAACTACAAAAACGTATCAAAAGCGACTTTGCATAGTGGACTCAATTTTTATTTTTACACACAAAATAATAGTCACCGAAATCTGATTTGCTTTCAGGCCAAGATTTTACAAGTTCTATTTCACTGAATACTTTTTCTACGATAGGCTTGAATTTAGATAGAGAACTTTTATATTCTAAGTAAAGAATATCATTCTTCATAATTTCAATACATTCCTTTATCACCTCAATATTTGCTTGTTTATTAATTGCATAAAGCAAATACTCATAACCTAATTCAGCAGCAGCTAATTTTCTTTCTAACTCATTAGTGAAGTCTGCAATATATGGATCTGCAAATATTGCAACTCCATTTGGATTGAGAGATTTTTTGATAAGATTTAAAAAAGACAATTTTATTTCATCTTTTAAATGATGCGTACCACCAGTACAAATAATAATATCAAACTTAATATCCTCTACTATATTAAATACATCCTTTACACTAAATTCGATGTTCGGATAATTCTTTGTCGCAAACGATATAAAATCTTCATTACTATCAATTCCGTATAATGCTAAATCGGGTCTTTCAGTTTTTATCTTATTTAATAAAAAGCCAGTACCACACATTAAATCTAAAACCTTTGACTTGGCTTGTGAATTTTGTTTAATAAAATTCAAAACATTGTTAAGTGTTAAATTCCAAGGAGAATAGATTGACAAATCCTCATATACTTTTGAAATAGGAAAATCAACCATTACGTGAAATATTTACTGTCATTAATATATGCTTTAGTTCTGCCGTCAATTGCTTGAGTTAAAAAATCATTTGATTTATGTATTTCAACAAATGTGCCATTTTCCATAAAGGCAATATAATCTGAATGGTCTACTGCAAAACGAATATTATGAGTAACCATTATTACAGAAGTTTTTTTTGTTGCTTCATTCTCTTTTAATTCCTCCAGTAGTTTAATTACGCTGTTAATTGTAGATGGGTCAATAGCTGATGTAACTTCATCCAATAGCAAAAGAGAAGGGTACATAACATAAGCCCTTGCTAATGCCACCCTTTGTGACTGCCCACCTGAAATTTCATTAGGATAGCTTGAAAAGATGTTCTCTAAGCCCAATTTACACCCAATAGACTTTGCCAAATCAACTGCACTTTCTTTAGAATGTGATTTGACAATTTTTAAGGCCAAAGTGATATTTTCTAAGACAGTCAAATTCGGGAATAAATTATATGACTGAAAAACTAAAATTACCTTTTGACGAATTTCCCAAGTTTCAAACAACCAGTCTTCATCAGTAAAATAATCTTGTGTAGATAAACTAAGTGACCCTGAAGATGGCATAAGTAATGTGGAAAGCAATTTAAGTAAGGTACTTTTACCACAACCACTTTTGCCTAATACTGCCAACCGTTTGCCTTGCTCCAATGAAAATGATAAATTATCTATAACAGGATTTGAACTGTTATAAGAAAAAGATAAATCCTTTACATTTAGGGCAATATTTAACTCCTCCTTTTTAACCATTTTGAATTTTCTAATTTTCTTGCTACGTATGAGAAAGGTAATACCAACAAAACATAAATAATACAAACTAAAATCCAAGCTTCTAAACTTCTGAAACTTTGACTACCAGCCGATTTTGCAACATAAAGGATTTCAGGTACGGCTATTACTGATGCCAAACTTGAAAGTTTTAAATTCCCAATAAAAAAAGCTATAAGTGTTGGCAAAATTTGCCTTACAATATCAGGAAGCATCACATAATACCAAATTTGACTTTGTTTAAAACCAAGTGACTGTGCAGCTAAAATTGAATTGTTTGAAACCCCGTCAATTGCACCTCTAATAATATCAGCCGTAAAGACTGCTTGTGTAAATGTTAGTGCAAGTAAAGCACAATAGTATTCAGGAAGTGGTTTTGTTCCAAAGATTTGCTGATAAGGAAAATAATAAAATAGATAAATCAATACCAAAAGAGGAATGGCTCTAAAAATATCGTTTACCGGAATAGCAATATATTTGAAAGGTTTTTTTCTTAATAGAAAACTCAAAGGAATGCTAAGTAAAGTGCCAATTATGGATGATAAAATTGTCAGTTTAAGAGTTATCCATAAACCACTTAAAAGAGCAGATTTATAGGCTTCAAATATTGAAAAATTCCAGTCATAATTCATAGCATCTATTTTATACCAGCACCTTTAGTAAATGATTTGTTTTCAAAATAGCCCATAGAACTCCATTTTTTATCTAACTTATCCAATGTGCCATCAGTTTGCAAAATGCGAATTGAGGTGTTTAAGAATTGAAGAAGCTCTATTTCATTTCTTTGTGTAACAAAGCACCCAGCTACTCTTGTAGGAGGATTGTCGAGCCAAAGTGCTTTAACCTTGTCCTTATGGCTATTAACATACTGAACTACTGTTGGAACATCCTGAACAGCTACATCTGCTCTGCCGTTAATCACATCATCTAATTGAACAAAAGCATCATCGCCTACTAAAACATCTTTAAACTTTGGCTTATCAAGATGTGCTTTGGCATAATCTCCAGAAACATAACCTTTAGCATAGGATATTGTAATGTCTGAACGATTTAAATCCTCGAACTTTACAAACCGATTGTCGTCTTTCCTTACCACAGCTACACACAAACCAAAGTATGAAAAAGGTTCAGTAAAATTGAAATCTAAAGCCTTAGGAACGGTTGCAAAAACACCATCCGCCAAAAAATCAAACTTGCCTGATTGCATATCTGCGTTAAAATTTTCCCAACTTAAATTATACCATTCAACTTTTAATTTAGGCTCACATCTATTGGCTATTTCATTTACCATATCAATACAATAACCTTTAACTTGGTCTTTCTTAGTAGTGTCCTTTAAATCTACAATTGTATAAGGTGGGAACCCACCATAAGCAACACGAATGGTTCCAGTTCTTTTTATCCTTTCCATCGTTGATTCCTTGTTTTCTGAACTTGCATTAATTGACCTTTGCTTTAAGAAAAGGAATAGGCAAGTTAGAATAGCTATAGTGGAAAGCAATAGACTCAAATTCGTTAATGATTTTGAGTTTTTTTTTATTTGAGTTAATTCGTTATTCATTTTAAAATATTTTAAGCAGTATTGGTTGTGGTTGATGAAAATTTATCATTTGTTACTTCTATTCCAATTTTTTCTAAGAATTCAGAAGATTCCAATATTGAATCATGATAGAACTTCTGAATTTTTTCCCAATTATTATTTCTAAGTAAAAAAGGCACACAATATAAAGAATACCCAACGCCAACTGGAATATTTAAGCCATGAGTTACATACACTATGTCATAATCTGTCAAATCAGAAAGATGTTTCAATATTTTTTTCCCATTTGTAGATTCACCTGAGGCATCAGCAGGGTCTAATAACAAAATTTTGTTTGTATTTATCCGAGCAGAAGTAGAATTTTTTAGAGGATTACGCTCACCTGCCAAATCATCGATATTAGATTCATTAGAAAATATCCTAACCAATGAAGAATAATTCAAAAAATGTTCTTTTGCAAACTGAGAAATTAAAGATTTAAAAACATAGCTCCTTATTGAATGTATTTCAGATATGTTTTGCCTGGTCAAATGACTGATTAGTTTTTTTAACCATTGAATTGAAAAAGCTGTATCTTCTATACCAATTTTGCAATCAAGTTCTAAATTAGAAATTGCCTTTTTAATGGTCAATGTTTCATTGTTAATCGTTGGGGTCAATTTTTCAGTAGTTAGACTGCGTTTAGAAATCCACTCTTTATAAAGTTTGTTTTGTTTATGAATGACTATTGCAATTTTATTTTGTGTAGCGTATTGTAATACTCCGGCATTGTATTTTTCAATACGGTGTTTGTCTAAGAAATAGGGATACAAAAAGATAGTTGGCAAATCGTAGTACATGTCAGTATCAAAATTTTCATAGTAATAATCCTCTTCATCATTTTCTTTAGTGATTTTTGTTATTTTTAACTTCTCTGTGGCCTTAATAAAATTTTTAAGATTTTCCATTTTTTCTTGGAGAACCGAAAGGTATGGTGGGTCATAAATAATTAATTCGGTATTTGATTTAATGTCATTAATAAAAGAAGGGTCACCTT
>JASGCW010000200.1 GCA_030053945.1 Limnohabitans sp. | reverse complement strand
CGCAATAATACAAAATATTTTCGAAACTATCACTAATTTATGCTCTTATTAATAGGTATGCTAATGCAGTCTTCTCCCATCCAAAAATACTATTTTGTGGAAATGATTTTTTGGCAATTTCTAATGCTTCTTGCACACTTATACTGGTGCTTAAATCTAGCTCAAGGTTTGGGTAATAAACGCCATTAAATGAAAAAGGTTTTTCACCCTTATAATGCAAATTAATTGTTGCTCCATCTACCACAATATCTTTATAATATTGCTTGAATCGGAAATGTTTGTTACCCACAATATCAGTATTGCTATCAATTATTTTTAAGTAAAAATCTTGATTAGCTTTTAGTTTACTAATTATCCATGTGCTTAAATGATTTGGCTGCGCTATTTCAGAATATTGAAATTGGACATGCGAAGCTGAATGGCTTTGCACATCTTGATCCAAAATTTCAAAAGAGTAATTCACACAATTATTTTGTGCTGAAACAGCAATAAAAACAAACAAAAAACAGAATGTGAATAAGTACCTTTTCATAATTTAAAAATGTAGATCGGCAAAATTGTTTTGCCAAATTTACAACTTAGTAATCACGTAAGATTCAACTTTGCCAAATGCTGCTACTGTTAGTAAGTATTGCCCTGGAATTTGCTGGGATATATCAATCGTTACTGAACTCATTACTTGGTTATATTCTTGTTGAAAAACGACAATACCACCCATGGTTGTTACTGTTATAAAAGCACCACCAGCTTCTCCGCCAATTGGCTCCGAAAATGTACCTGTTATTACCCCAGTTGTTGGGTTGGGAAATACATTAGTAAATATAGTGTGTGAAGCTCCAAAGTCCGTCGGTAACCAAGAACTCTCGCATTTATATTCACGCTTAATACGATTGCCCGAAACGTCATAACCATAATGTATTTTACATTCTAGAGGGCCTGTTTGGGCTTTAGATTCTGTTGCATTGGCCAAAAATGCGGCAACAAAAATGACAGTAATTTTGATAAAGTATTTCATAGTATTAGTTTATTTGAAATGAATTATTGTTAAAGCAATTCCTACTTTTCTTTTATTTGTTGTCTAGTAATTAGCATTAAAAGTCAAACCCTTAATTACAGTCAACACATTTTTGACGTCGTAACCAAGAATATTTATTTAGAGGAATAATATTAGCATCAGTAAATATGCCATCAACATACTTAATATTTAAAACACCATTTTGATTGTTTTTTTTGTCTGTTAAATCTTTATGTGAAACTAAGCGAATAGTTTTCCTATCAACAACCTTATAAATATCTTCTTCGACTGCTACCTTTCGCATAAACGTTCCAAACAAAATACTTCTAATTATTATAGAGTCATTTCTAATTTCATATTGACCCCAAAATGCGTTTTTATAAAAAAAATCTTGGTCGCCATTTTTAACAACTTGTGCTAAATATTCACTATCTGAAAACCCATCATATCCCCCCCAAGCACTTACATTAAAACCGTCTTCATAAAACAAAATTTTAGCAAAAAAAGTATCCACTTTCAAGGAACCTTTATTATTGGAATAAACAATTCCCAAAGAATAATACCCATCAATATCAATTAAAGACCGAATAGTAGTTTTTTTAGGATTACAACAATTCTTAAAGTACTTCTTGTATTGATTCGGAATTCTTTGAGAAAAAGAAATACGAAAAAGAAAACAGAAAAACAGAAAAACTAATATAACTTTCATAAAATATTTTTTTAAAAACCATAAAGAGAATGATTATTATAATACCCACCGTTCAAATATAGACCTGAATTGAAGTGTTGATAATTTAAATAGTAATTTTGATTGTCAGGAGTAGAATTAGACTGATGCATTCCATTTTGGTCAATTAGTTTGTAGCCTGTAATAATTGGCGAACCAAACATTGCATTTTGTTGGTTTGACTCGGTTTTACTACATGAGGCAGACATTATAAGCACAAAAACAAAAAATAGTTTGTAGCTTCCCATAGAATTAGTTGAACGTATTAAAATAGGTAATTAATGCTGCATTAAAACAAGAATTTAATCAATTGCTTTTCATAAATCCAACTCACCAAGAGTTTTGAATTTTATTATTTAATCGACCATTTTCCAAATATAAATAAAAGTCAAACTCTTTATTTGTAATTAAGTTGAAAACCTTTTGGTAAGAAATTTTCCCTTTTCGACGTTCCTGCTTATTGCAAAAGTATTTTACATAGAATACGGTGTCTTTATTCGGAGAAAAAGAAATACTACTACCATTTTGATGAGCAATTAATTGTGTACTTGAATATTCATCTTTTTTATCAGAAATCAAGCTGTCTATGAAAAAGGTATTTGAAATTTGATCGATGACTGAACTCTGAATAAATATTGTATCACTATGTTTTATGGCATAGAGACAACGCCTACCAGATAATTTAAAAACATTTTCTTTACTATGAAAGAATGTTTGAGACATAACAGTTACTGGTAAGATCCCCGACACTATTAAACCAAACAAAATAATATATACATTAGTTCGCACTTAAAGACTATTTTAGATTTATCAAAAATGGTGATGCATAAATTCCGCCTTCTCTCAAAAGTAATTGACCATATAACATTGCTGGGTGAAAATTGATTGGAACTGTAGGAACTCCAAGTCGCCATAATGCCCTTGCCGCAGTGCCATGACAACCAAACATATTTGTTCCGTATTTAAGTTTCCCCCAACCCATTATATCTTTACCATTGCACATCCGGTTGCACATTCTTTCATACACTACTTTATTGACATTAAGTTTAACATTCCAATTAGTCGGATGAACCTCTTGTTGACAACCACGTCTAATATGAACTCCCCAATCTCTTGCATAATCTAAAGTGTGAAGGAGACCTACATCATCTTTATTAGTCCATTTGTATACAGTTGGATCTGAATGACCTGCAGATATTATCATATCTTTATCTGAAGTCTCTTGAAGGTATTCATGGGGAATATCTTTCCCATGCTGAGTAGACGCATTTATTTCAGTAGAATTTATCCCAGTAACGGCATCCTGCAAATTTGCTAACCCTCCCATTGCATACCCTAAATCTTGATACCACTTGTTTCCCTTTTCACCTAGAAAACCAACATCACCATTTATGAAATTATACGAAGCTATTCCAAAACTAACTGACATACCTGACGCCCCTCCTGTATATAATGCTGTACCTAATGAATTAGTGTAAGAACTAAAAACAATACCCATGGTATTTGCAAATATACCACCACCTTGTGCTATCTGAGCACCCAAGCCTCCTGAAAATCCACCGACTACTCCTCCTGCCACCATATAACTCCATGTTCTACCTGAATTGTAATCCCATTTAGTTGGATTTAACTCACCACCATTTGCCATAGCTCCACCAGTATACATTCCGAATGCCACTCCTATAGCAACTGCAAGTATTGGGAAATTACCATCTGGATCTGTAAATTTTAACGGATTATTGTTAGCATAGGAAAATCTATTATAACCCTGACTATTAAATGGGTCTGATACAAAATTATCTGGTCGCAACATTCTGCCGTTAGCAGGGTCATAAAAGCGGGCATTCATATTAATTAATCCATACTCAGGCAACATTTCATGACCTGTAAAACCACGATAGAGCCATTCTGGTGGTATCGGCGTAGTCCCTACCGCAGCAAAAGAAGCTGCATTGATTGCTGTGCAATAGTGTCAAAAGCTAGCAACAAGACAGCGAAACAGAAAAAGGGCTTTTTCATGAAAATAAAATTGAAAACATAAAGCTACAATTTTGTAATTACATAAGTTTCAACTTTATTAAATGCGGCTACTGTAAGTAGATATTGTCCTGATAATTGTTGTGAAATATCAATAGTTACCGAACTAGTTATTTGGTTATACGCTTGTTGAAAAACAGTAATACCACCCATTGTACTCACGGTTATCATTGCCCCACCAGCATCGCCCCCTATTGTACTAGAAAAAGTACCGGTAATCACTCCTGTAGTAGGATTAGGAAATACTGTCGTAAAGATTGTGTGGTCTGACCACGGTAAGGGATCAGCTGGTGACCATGTAGCTTCACATTTATATTCTCGTTTGATTCGATTGCCCGATACATCATAATCGTAGGTGATTTTGCACACCACAGGACCCGACTGAGCCGCACCTTTTGTGGTATTGTATAATATTGCTACTGCAATGATTAGGCTAATTTTGATGAGTTTTTCCATAAGTATTATTTTAACAAAAAAATTGAAAATCTTTATTGGTAAGATTTTTTAAGTCCTCTCTGAATTATTTTTTGTTTACTTTAAAGAATCTTAATTGTTCTCTTTTTTTAACAAGAAAGCTGAATTCAAGCGTGAAGTGCAACCGATTACAAAAATAGTTTAAATGGAGCA
>JASGCW010000199.1 GCA_030053945.1 Limnohabitans sp. | reverse complement strand
CTGAAAGTCCCGCAAAAATTGAAGCTTGTCTTGCAGGCGATTGACCTAAGTTTGCAGATAAAACATTACCCATATAAACTGAACTAATTTTATCTGGACTGATTCCTACAATTTCATAGGTTTCTTTAATTGCTATGGCTCCTAATTGTGTAGCCGAAAATTCAGCGAGATTGCCCAGAAAACCACCGATTGGAGTTCTTTTAGCCGATATAATATATACTTCTTTCATGTTGATGATATTTTTTAATTATTGCATTTTTGTATTACTTGTTGCTCAGTTAAACCAAAAATTGACGGAGTTTTAATATCTAGTAGATTTAAATAAATACATAATGCTCCACAATGATGAATTTCATGAATAATTAATGCTCTTAAGAAACTACTTATTTTTGTTTCAGTTCCACTTAATGTTGTAATTTTTTTATCGAGATCTTCATTACTTAAAGATTTAAAAGCACTTAATGATTGTTGGTGCATTTCATTAAAATATAATAACACCCCCTCATAACCATCTGCTAGTTCTTTACCACATCCTTTGTAACAAGCGATTTTGCCAAGAGCCAATTCAGCAAACACATTTCGTTCTATTGCAGCAATATGCCTAATAATATCTGCAACAGTGAACTTACCAGATTTATAAGTCCATTCCATTTTGTCTTTTGGTATTACTTGAATTATTCGATTGGTACCCTCACGAATTTTTTCAAAATATGCCAAAAACATGTCTATTGTTGTAATTTCCATTTTTACAATATTTTATAATAGACCAATCGGTCTTTTTTTAAATAAATTTTTTTATACTCTTAAACTTTTAATCATTTTTTCTAAGTAATTCATTGTAACTTTAAGAACTTCAGTATTGTTAGTAACTTTAGCTTGCATTACCGAACCTTCAATCAAAGAGATAAGAAGATACGAGAATTCATTTGCATTTGTAGATGTTTTGATTTCATTTGCTTCAATACCTGCATTTATAAGTTTTTCTATGGTACTTTTCCAATAATTAAGTCTATAAATAACTCTTTGCTTTAATAATGGATGTGTGTCATCTGCTTCTGTCGATGTATTAAGAATTGGACATCCTTCTTTCAAAATTGGTAGTGATAAAAAATTTCTAAAAGTATTTGGATATACTAGTAATTTATCAATTATTTTGTTTTGCTTTTCTAATCTTTCTTTAATAAATGATGTCATTAAATCACAATTATGATCAAAAGCTGCTAATGCTATTTCATCTTTATTTTGGAAATTGCCATAAACACATCCTTTACTAAGTCCTGTTATATCTAAAATATCATTCATTGAAGTTCCTACAAATCCTTTTTCATTAAATATAGGAGCTGTTTTTTCTATAATGAATTGTTTAGTACGTTCTGCTTTTGACATTATTAATAAGATAATAGATTCATACAAATATAATCAAAATGTACTAATCGGTCTAAATCAATACACTAAATTGAATTTATTCTTTGTCTGGATTATTAAGTTTACTGTTTTTCTTACCGTATAAGAAATAAATAACAAGCCCTAGTGCTAACCAAACTGCTAATCGTAACCAGTTTGTCCAACCTAACCCATAAATCATTGCAAAACAAACCAAAACTCCAAGAATTGGTACTAAGGGAACTAGTGGTGTTTTAAATTCTCGGTTCATATTCGGTTCGGTTTTTCTTAGTACAATAACTGAAATACATACTAGTATAAAAGCAAATAGAGTACCTATACTTGTCATATTCCCAACAATTTTTCCAGGAACGAACCCTGCAAATAAACCAACAATAACCAAAATTACAATATTTGCTTTATATGGTGTTTTGTATTTTGGATGTAATGTTCCTAATACTCTTGGTAACAATCCATCATTACCCATTGCATAAAATACTCTTGATTGACCAAGTAACATTACTAAAATAACAGACGAAAACCCCGCAAGTATAGCTACCGTTACAAAGTCTGCTAACCACTTATAACCTATCATATATTTTTCAATTGCAAAAGCAACAGAAGCTTCTTTTCCGCCAGTTCTAAAATCTTCAACAGTTGCAACACCTGTCAAAACATGAGCAAATAGTATATACAAAACGGTGCAAATTGCTAATGTCCCTAAAATACCAATTGGCAAATTTCTTTTTGGGTTTTTTGTTTCCTGAGCAGTTGTACTTACAGCATCAAAACCAATGAATGCAAAAAATACAGTTCCTGCAGCACCAAGAATACCATTTATACCACCAAAACTATGCCTTACACCATTTTCATCAGTAAAAATACTTGGAGTTGGAATATACGGCGTATGGTTTGTTGGGTTAATAAAACTCCAGCCAAATACAATAATCATTATAACAATTGAAACTTTTACAACTACAATTATACCGTTTACAAATGCTGATTCTTGTGTTCCTTTTATTAATAACAGACTAATTATTGCAACTATAAATATTGCTGGTAAATTAATTATTCCATGCTCTCCTATTGCAGAAACTTGAAAAGGCGAATGTGAAAGTGAATATGGAATTGGGTTTACGTGAATTACATTTACTAATAAATTATTAAGATATTCACTCCAAGCAATCCCAACAGTTGCTGCACCGACTGCGTATTCTAAAATTAAATCCCAACCAATAATCCAAGCTAATAATTCACCCATAGTTGCATAAGTATAAGTATAAGCACTTCCAGAAATTGGAATTGAAGAAGATAATTCAGCATAACATAAACCTGCTAAACCACAACCTATAGCAGCAATAATAAATCCAATAGTAACGGATGAGCCAGCACTGTTAGCTATTGCAGTTGCAGTACTTACAAATAACCCTGAACCTATTACGGCTCCAATACCAATTGCTATTAATGACCAAGCAGTCAATGTTCTCTTTAATCCTTTCTCGCTTTCAGTTGCTTCTGCTAAAAGTTGAGTTAGTGGTTTTCTTTTCCAAATAGGCATAAATAATTTTTTAGTTTAATAGTTTTTGATTTAGTATTATCAGTTAAATGTCTTTTCATTTTATTAAATGAAACTAAATCCGAACAAATATATACAAAATAAACCAATCGGTCTATTTTTGAATAAAAAAAATGATTTATATCTAAAAAGCCTTTAAATTATATGGTTTTAGATATGTTTGTATCACTTAAACTTGAATTAAAATCAAACTTTTTTCTTAAAATCTGCATATCATCACTAACTTTTCTGTCTAAAACTTTTGCATAGTGTTGAGTAGTTCTGAGGTTTTTGTGTCCAAGCATTTTGCTTACGCTTTCGATAGGAACTCCATTTGTTAGTGTTACAGTAGTTGCGAAAGTGTGTCGGGCAATGTGAAAGGTTAACTCTTTTTCTATTTCACAAACTCCTGCTATTTCTTTTAGATAAGCATTCATTTTTTGGTTTGATAGAATAGGTAATAGTTTATTTTCATTGATACATTGTGGGTGATTTTCATATTTATCGATTATCATTTGTGTAACTGGAAGGATTGGAATTTTGGATGCACTTTCTGTTTTTTGTCTGTGAGTGAAAATCCATTTCTCGCCGTCAATACCAAAGCTTATATGCGACTTTGTTAGGTTTTTGACATCAATGTATGCCAAACCTGTAAAACAGCTGAAAAGGAAAATATCGCGAACTAATGATAATCTCTCCGTTTTAAAATCTTTTTCAATGATAGATTGGATTTCACTTTCGGTTAAATAAACTCTTTCAACTTCTTTGACTTTTGACTTATAGTTTGCAAATGGGTTTTTATCAAGCCAATCATTGGCTAAGCAAAGCTTAATTATTTTACTGAAATTTTTGATATACTTTACCGCTGTATTATTAGCACAGTTTCTAACACTTCTTAACCAAAACTCGTAATCGGTTATAAAAGCATGATCAATCTTTGTAATATCTATATCAGAAACGTTGTATTTCCATTGCATAAACTCAATAGTATGCTTGAGTGAAGTAGTGTAGCGTTCTAATGTTCCTGGAGCGTATTCTTTACCAACAAGCTCTTTTATTTTGTTATTGTGGTCTTGGAAGATAGGGACGAGCATCCTTGCTCTTTCATCAACTCCTAATAGTTTGCTCTTAATTGTTTCTGTAGTTACAGCTATCTTTTTATGGATTAATTCCATTTCGGCATCTCTAATTTGACTTTTCAGTATATCAAGATGGTTATTTATTGAACAAGCTTCTTCTGAACTACCTTTCATTTTACCTGCTTCTGTGGACCATTTGGATATTTCTACAAATCGGTTTGTACTCAATTCAATACGCTTTCCGTTGATTGTAATTCTGGTGTAGATAGGAACTAAACCATTTGCAGCTGCTTTCGCTTTCTTTGCATAAAAGAGAATTGAAACTTTTGTCTTCATTGTGGTGACCTTTTTAGTTGTTATTAAATTTAACTTCAATATGACTAATCCACAAGATGTACAG
>JASGCW010000198.1 GCA_030053945.1 Limnohabitans sp. | reverse complement strand
CTGTTCCACATTTTACAACGAATCTGTTTTTAGAGGAAAATAAAAAGACCAATTGTGTCTCTAGTAAAATTTTTTAGATTTTAACTAAAGTTGAATTGGTCTCTTTTTTTTTAATAATATTACCGTAAATCTACTAATATCCGATAAAGCATAACATAGACCGCAATTATCACTGCAATCTGTATTAGCTCGTCTTTATAATATTCAAGTTTCGATGTTGGTTTTGTTGACGGAGGAACTCTTTTAAGAGTTTCATTTTTAAGAATATCATTTAGTCCTGTTTGAAAATCATATTTCGGTATTGATGTTGATGTTTCAACAAGTTTTTGTTCTTTTGGTTCTGTTTTAATTGGTTCTCCATTACTTGTTGTTTGTGTTGTTGGTTGAGGTTGTGCTGTATCACTTGTTGGTGGAGGATTATTTTCCTTCATTTCATTTTTTATTAACTCAATTACTTCTAGTTTTTTATTTATTTCTTCCAGTTCAAGCTTTTTACGTTCTATCTCTGCTAGCTCTTTTTTTTTATTTTTTAATTCCTCAAGTAAAGACTCTAAACTCTCTAATGAGCATTCCTCATCTGTATGATCTTCGACCGTATTCTTGCCGGGAATCATTTTTATTACTTGTGTTTTCTCCGTTTTCTGTGTTTGTTGTGTAGGAACATTGACGGACATCATTTGTATTACTTGTGTTTTCTTCATTTTTTAAATATTTAGATAATATGATTTGTAAATTACAAGTTATTAATTTGTTGAATTATTTTATTATATAGATTTGAGAATATAAATTTGATGATTATATTTACTATTATACTTTCGATTATTTTTAATATTATTTATTTTTATTGTTAAAGAACTTTTTACTTATATTATAAAGTCAATATTTATTATTAACTATCACCTTATAAAATATACTCTTATATTATATACTATATAGTTTATTCTGTCAATGGGTATAAGTATTAAAAAACCTTACAAACAAATTTTAAGTAAAATTGTCATAAAAACCCACACAGACTAAATAACTACAATTAGCACACCCAAAATAAATATAACATAAATTTTAAAAAAAAATAAAAAGGTAGCTGTATAATACAACCACCTTTTTAGAACTTCTAAAAAATAACTTTATTTCAAAAAATATTCCAAACATATAAATTATTTTTTATTCTTTTTTGATTCTTGTTTTGGTGCATAATCTTTATTAGTAATCTCTTTTATTTTTTTTAAAAGCTCATCTACTTTCTGGTCAGTAACTAATTTATTTAAGCCTTTTTCAACCTGCTCCTTAGTAAGACCTTTTGCTTTTGCTACTTTTTCCAAATCTTTGTCACTTACCTTCTTAGTTAGTTTGGAGTTGTTTGTTGCTTTATAGTCTGTATACATTAAACCCCATAAACCCCATAAACCCAAGCCGAATACACCTGTTGCGAAATTTGTAGCTAATTCAGAGTTCCAAGAGCTACAAAATTGTCCAAAATAATGGAAAGCCAAAATAAAACAAATAATAGCAATAATAAGTACAACGGCGAATATGGTAAAAGTCCGGCCACCACGAAGATACCATGCTGACATAATTGTGTCTTCAAAATTCAGTTTTTCTTCCAAAGCTCTTTTTTTAATACTGCTCCAAAAGAAGTAATAAAATAAAGAAACTAAAACACCAGAGGCGAGTAAATAGCTTAAAAAAGCTTTGAAATAAAATGTCAAATCACTATTCCAAAATTTGACGGATTCAGTAAATCCACAAAATATAAGTACAAACCCCACCAAAAAAAGTCCAAGCGACCACCAAAGTTTATTATCTTGATTCATTTTTATAATAATTTAATTGTTTAATATTTATTTTTCAAATTTTTATATTGACATATACAAACTTGTATTATCAATTTCATAATAAAGAATAGCATATATTAAGATAAAAGTCAAGTCTTGATAAAACTAATTACTTATTTTAAAATAATAGCTTAATAAAAACACTTAAAATATATAGTCTTTTTTCAAAAAACTATCATATGCTGTATATTTTAATAAAACAAAAAACCAACTCTCATTATCCTTTTATCAAAATTGCTTTTGATAAAACTTAATTCGAGTTGGTTATTCTTTTTTTTGCCTAATGGACAAAATATATTAATAATATCCAACAACACGGGTAGAAACTTCCTTACTTGTTGCTTTAGGCTTTGGTCTTTTTTCCTCTTGACTTTTAGATTTACTGAAGTCTTGCCTATCTTTTTTCTTATCAGAGTCGTCGGCATCGTCCAATCTTGTGATAATAACCTCTGTTTGTTTGTTGTGATTTGTACTTTTTTGTGTAGTGACCAACTCTACAGATGGTTGTTGTTTTTGTTTTTGTCTATACCATAAACCAAAAACAAATACGCAGATTATAATAATAACTAAAAAACTACTATGTTTACCTTTCATTGTTTAAATATGTTTAAATAAATATTAAATTTACAGAATTTTAAAATTTTAATATAAAAATATATTAAAAATCTCTAAATTAGAGTTTAACTTAAAATAAATTATTTATCAAATATATATTGTGGATAAATACATTAAGAATTGTATTTTAATTATTAAATAAATATAAAAAGCAGACAGGGTATTTCTTATACAATTATAAATTGTATGTCAATAAACAGTAAAGACCATACATAACAAGATATTTATCTGATAATAAAACAAAAAACCAACTCTCATTATCCTTTTATCAAAATTGCTTTTGATAAAACTTAACTCAAGTTGGTTCTTCTTTTTTTTTGCCTAATGGACAAAATATATTAATAATATCCAACAACACGGGTAGGAACAACTTCCTTAACTGTTACTTTAATATTTCTGCTTGTTCCCTTTTGGTTTTTAGGTTTAGGATTAATTCTTTTAGTATATTCCCTATCAACATCATCCTGAATTTTTAATCCTTTTTTATGATCTTCTTCTAAATTAGAAGCTATAGCCCGGAGTTCTTTTATTGCAAACTCTATTCCCCGGGTATCTTTTGTTTTTTCAGTGGTTAGTCTAATTATCTTTTCTACACGACTTTCACAAGAGGATAGACTCACGATAATAAACATAAACCAGATTAAATTAAAAAATATTCTTTTTTGTGTTTTCATTTTTTTTAAAAATTTAGTTAAAAAATTGTAAATTGTTATTCTTCTGTTATTTCTACAATAACATCTGATGTTCCAGATTCAATCTCAATAGTACCAATACCTTCTAATTCTACACTTACTTCAAGACAAGGTATGCTTCCCTCATATATAAGTGTGTTGCCTTTGCGTACTTGGCAAACTCTAGTTTTACCTTCACTATTGTTGTATGAGACTTTCTCATGTCTATTTAATATAGCATTTGATGTATACTTGACTTTACCTGATTCACCATCTATTGTAGCAGTATTGTGAAATTGATTTTTGCTATCAATGTTTTTATCTTGAGACACTATTGTCTTAATTGGTTTATTTAAAAGATCTGTGTAGAAAAAAAGTTTATCCTCGTTATTTACCAAGTAAATACCAAATTTTCCATTTACTTTCTTTTCCAAACCTATTAATTTACCGGAGTTCAGATAAGTATATTTTTCTTTTACAATAACCGTTATATGTTGATTTGTAAACCAATCGTTTACAGATGAAACATTTACTATAGTTGGCTCACTTACTCCTTTTTCAAAGAAGTTGTAAGTCTGATCATCTACCTGTTTTGCGATATATAAAGGTTTTCCATCTAAACTTATGCTATTGCTGCGTATGACTTTAAACAAATCTTCTAAAGAATTTACATTTGCCAAGCTTGAAGCTTTTCTAAAGTATTCAAATATACCTTTAGTTTTATCACAATTACCTGTGATTGTTGGATCATTATCTTTAGAATATCCATTTGGAATAAAAACATCATCGCCAAAAACTATAACCAAAAGTTTTCCATTGACAAATGGATCCGATAACTTTACAAACTTGTTATTGTTTCCTTCCAATTGTAACTTTTTATCATAATTAAATGGAGCTATATCACCATTTGGATAATATACAGTCTTTAGGGTATCCCCTACAACTTTTGAATCATCTAATAAATAAAGTTTCTTTTCTAGCCCTTTATTATCAATAATGATATTATTGGTTATGGTTCCTCGGTGTACATGTATAATTTTCTGTACCTCTTTTGGTATTCCTAAACTGTCTGCAAAATCATTTCTTTGTGAAAAACTAACTTGTATAGTCCCAAAGAATAAAAATACACTTACTACTACTTTTTTGTGAAGCATAACACGACCCCATAGAGTTAAAACTCCATGAAGTAAATTAATCTTTTTACTCATTTTTGTTTTTGTTTAATTAATTAATATATTTTATTTTAAAATAATGAGGACATCTATAAAATTATTTCTTTAACCTTATTTCAATCTCTATAATATG
>JASGCW010000071.1 GCA_030053945.1 Limnohabitans sp. | reverse complement strand
TAGTTATATTTTTGATCGATTAAATTGGTCTATTTAAATTGTCATTTCCGTATTAGTTTTCTATAGAGTTGAATAATTACTTGATTTTAAGCTACTAGACCTGACAGGTTTTTCAAAACCTGTCAGGTCTAGTAAAGAAACGAATCAAACAGCAAACTCCAGATAACAACTAAAGTATAAAAACAAAAAAACCTCCTTATCAAGGAGGTTTTTGTGATCCAGTCAGGATTCGAACCTGAGACCTACTGCTTAGAAGGCAGTTGCTCTATCCAGCTGAGCTACTGGACCCTATTTAGTAAACTAAATAAAATTTGTCGGGGTGGCAGGATTCGAACCTGCGACCTCCTGGTCCCAAACCAGGCGCGATGACCGGGCTACGCTACACCCCGAGGCAAAAAAAAGCGGAGAGACAGGGATTCGAACCCTGGCATCGGTTACCCGATGACAGATTAGCAATCTGCTCCGTTACCACTCCGGCACCTCTCCTATTATTTGTAAAGAACTTAACCTTTTTTGCGGTTGCAAATATAGTACAACATTCCAGTATTACCAAGTTTTTTTTTGCTTTTTTTGTCAGAAATTCAACATTTTTTTTGAATCATCTAAAAATCAAACTAATAGAAATAAAAAAAAATCACAGAATATTTAGAATTACACATGTTAAAACTCTTTTTTTGTAATCTATCGCAACTATTCAACTAGTGAGATAAAATATACAACAGCAAAGACAAACAAATAAAGCTTACAATCGCGAAACTTTCTATTAGCATATAGACACTTTTTTGCAGATTAGAACTAATACGCGGTTAGTCACTTCGAGACACCAAGCAGTGACGTTACCTTACTAATAAATTTTAATACTTTTTCTTTCGTTCAAAAAACTAAAAGATAGCTATCTATTCAGCGAGATAAATAAATACCAAAAAAGTAAAAAACAAATTCAGACATATTGTACCTCTAAATCACAGACTGTAGGGGCGAAAAATGGTATTTTTTTAAATATGAATGCCGTAAATGTTTCTAAAATCACTAAATTCGCAACTCAATAATGTAAATCACTTAAATAATGAAAAAAGTTGTTATAGTATCCGCTGCACGTACTCCAATCGGGAGTTTTATGGGGGCGTTATCTAGCGTTTCTGCTACTCAATTAGGTGCTGTTGCCATCAAAGGTGCTTTAAACAAAATAAACTTAAATCCTTCTTTAGTAAACGAAGTATATATGGGTAATGTGGTTCAAGCTGGTGTAGGTCAAGCTCCTGCAAGACAAGCTGCTCTTTATGCTGGTTTATCTAATGAGGTAGCGTGTACAACTGTAAATAAAGTTTGTGCATCTGGTATGAAATCTGTAATGTTAGGAGCTCAAGCTATTATGTGCGGTGATGCTGAAATAGTTGTTGCGGGTGGTATGGAAAATATGAGTCTGATTCCTCATTATGTACATATGCGTAATGGTGTGAAATTTGGACCAACTTCGCTTGAGGATGGAATGCAAAAAGATGGTTTAGTTGATGTTTATGACAAACAAGCTATGGGTGTTTTTGCTGATTTATGTGCTACAGAACACAACATTACTCGTGAAGAACAAGATAACTTTGCAATTCAATCATATACTCGATCAGCAGATGCTTGGAATGCTGGTAAATTTGATAACGAAATAGTTCCTGTAACTATTCCTCAAAGAAAAGGCGACCCAATTGTAGTATCTAAAGATGAAGAATATACTAATGTAAAATTAGATAAAATTCCTGCTTTAAATGCTGTATTTACAAAAGAAGGTACTGTAACCGCAGCAAATGCATCAACTATTAATGATGGAGCAGCTGCAATGGTATTAATGAGTGAGGAGAAAGCAAACGAGTTAGGATTAAAACCTCTAGCTTATATAAAAGGTTATGCAGACGCTGCTCAAGAACCTAAATGGTTTACAACAGCTCCTGCAAAAGCTTTACCTAAAGCTTTAGATAAAGCTGGAATTTCATTAGCTGATGTTGATTTCTTCGAGTTTAATGAAGCATTCTCAGTAGTGGGATTAGCAAATGCTAAAATTTTAGGTTTAGACAACAACAAAGTAAATGTAAACGGCGGTGCGGTTTCATTAGGTCACCCTCTTGGATGTTCGGGTGCTAGAATCATCGTAACTTTAATAAATGTATTAGAGCAAAATAATGCTAAGATTGGTGCAGCAGCTATCTGTAATGGTGGTGGTGGTGCTTCAGCTATAGTTATTGAAAAAGCTTAAAAATATCCTATGCCAGAAGTTAACAAATACTTCTAGCATCTAAATTCTAAATTTATTTGATGTTTGGACTTTGTAATCTAGCTAATATTCCTTTACGTTTTGAACCTAGTGATAGAAGTGAACTTGTATCACAAGTTTTATTCGGTGAGCATTTTGAAGTTTTAGAAAAAAATCAGAAATGGGCAAAAATAAAATTAGCCTATGATGCTTATGAAGGTTGGATTGATATCAAGCAGTTTACTTCAATTACAGAAGAACAATTTGAACAATTATCAAAAGACAATATTATTTTAAGCAATGATTTGATTGAATATATTACTTCAGCAGATAATGTTTTAATGCCAATACCTCTTGGCTCCTCTTTATCGTTTTTAAACTACGAAAGTATCAACATAAACAATTTTACTTTTGAGGGTATAAAAATAAGTGGACAAAAACCAAAAGCGGATATATTAAATTCAGCTTATATGTATTTGCATACACCTTATCTTTGGGGTGGAAAAACACCTTTTGGTATTGACTGTTCCGGTTTTACCCAAATGGTTTACAAATTAAATGGTTATAAACTTTTAAGAGATGCTTCGCAACAAGCACTTCAAGGGGAAGCCTTAAGCTTTATTGAAGAAAGCGAACCAGGTGATTTAGCTTTTTTTGATAATGAAGAAGGAAATATTATCCATGTAGGAATAATTATGGAAAATAATTATATCATTCACGCCAGTGGAAAAGTTAGAATTGATAGACTTGACCACTTAGGAATTTACAACGCTGAATTGAATAAACATACTCACAAACTCAGGGTTATAAAAAAAGTAATATAAAAAAAGAGCTCTTTTATAAAAGAGCTCTTTTTTTATAGATAACTGATAACCTATAATAATATTATTTTGCCTTTAAAGCTTTTGCTTTTTCAGTCAAATCTAAAGCATTGTACATATTTAAAAGCGTGGATTTAATATCTTTATCCGTTGGCATTAATTCAAAAGCCTTCTCTAAATAAGGAATAGTTTCTTTATAAAGATTTTCTTTCTTAGCTTTTAAAGCTTCATACTTTTTTGTATCAGCTGCACTAGTGGTCAACTTATTAATAGCTGCAACAATTTCTTTTTCTCCTTCTAATTTAAGAACTGCTAGGTTAATATATGCATTTTTATATTTTGGATCTATCTGAATCGTTTTCAAATAATACCCTTCAGAATCAATTTTAGCTTGTTTATCTTTAGACTGACCTGATATTACCCCTAAATTATAATACAAATCAGCATTATTAGGATCTTTAGCTAAAACTTCTGAGATTAAATTTTTATAAGTAGCATAATCATTTGTTTGTAAATATAAATTGGCTTCTGACATAACAAGTGAAATATCATTCGGATTTGATTTTCTTGCTTCAGAAACAGCCTTCTTTGCTGCTGGAATATCCCCTTTTTCAATCAAAATTAAAGAAATATTTTTAGCAATTTCTCCTCTTTTTGATTCAATTTTTTCATCTCTTGGCGATGTATGGGCTCCAAGTTTTACCGATTGATCTCTTGTAGCTTTATCAGTAAATCTTTCTTCTTGATCATTCAATTTACTTTTAGCATAATAATTTGTTGCTTTTCCAGAATAATTTACATCTTTTAGCTTTTTATAATAATCAAGTGCTAAATCATAATCTTTAGAATTTAAAGCAGTACTTGCCGCATAATATAAATATATTGTATCCTTCTTATCAAGATTATAAACTTCATTTAGTTTTATTGCGCTTTCTTTATAACGTTTAGCATCATTATCTGCAATAGCACTGTCAGTCAACAACTTCTTTACTTCAGCAAAATTAGTTTGAGCTTGAGAAGTGTACTTTGATTTCCCAGAATTTTTTTCAACTTCAAATAATTGATTAAATGCTTTAGCAGCTCCTAGTAAATTTTTAGCTTCATCTTTTTTAGCTTTAGCTAATTCAAAATTTGAATTTCCTAATACATAATAATACTGCGCTTTTAGAGCTTCATCAGAATTTACTATCATAGGTTCTACTTTTTCTAGAATACTTTTAGCTTCTTCTGCATTACCATTTTTCAAAGCTTTGTCAGCACTTTTTACTTCATCTTTTTGAGCAAATGATGCAACCGATACAAACAAAGCAGCTGCAAGAGCAAAATTTTTAATTTTCATTGTTCTAATATTTTTTTTCTAAACTAGCATAAAATATGCCATTTTTATTATTTATCTATTTATTCTTGATCTCCTGAGATTTCTTCGGTTGAATTATTTTCAATTTCTGGATCATTTCCGTCAATATCAACAATTTCTTCGTCTTCTTCTTCACGCATTACTTTACAAACTGCAGCAATCGAATCTTTCCCTTTAATATTAATTAGACGAACCCCTTGTGTAGCACGTCCCATAACACGTAAATCAGAAACTCTCATTCTTATTGTTAAACCAGATTTATTGATAATCATTAAATCATCATCATCTGTAACATTATTTATAGCGATTAGTGAACCTGTTTTTTCAGTTAAATTTAAAGTTTTCACTCCTTTACCACCACGATTTGTGATTCGATATACATCTTCACCATCATCGTCCACAAGCTTAGTACGTTTACCATATCCGTTTTCGGTAACAACAAGAATTTGTGAATCATTAACATGATCTCTGTCAATAGAAACCATACCTATTACTTCATCTTTTTCATCAGCTAAAGTTATACCACGAACACCCGAAGCAGTTCGACCCATAGGACGTGTTTTCTCTTCCTCAAAACGAACTAACTTACCAGATTTCACAGCTAATAATACTTGGCTATTTCCTGTAGTTAATTTAGCTTCTAATAACTCATCACCATCTTTAACAGTAATTGCCGCTACTCCATTTGCTCTTGGACGAGAATAAGACTCTAAAGAAGTTTTCTTTACTTGACCTTCTTTAGTTACCATTATCACATAGTGACTATTTATGTATTCTTGATCTTTTAAATCTTGAGTACAGATAAATGCTTTTACTTTATCATCTTGCTCAATATTGATCAGATTTTGAATAGCACGTCCTTTTGCAGTTTTACTTCCTTCAGGAATTTCATAAACACGCATCCAGAAACATTTTCCTTTTTGAGTAAAGAACAACATATATTGGTGGTTAGTTGCCACATACATATGTTCTAAGAAATCTGAATCACGAGTACCAGCAGATTTTTGACCTACCCCTCCTCTGTTTTGAGTTTTATATTCAGAAAGCGGAGTACGTTTAATATAACCTGCATGTGAAATAGTAATTACAACTTGTTCATCAGCAATAAGGTCTTCAATACTCACGTCACCTCCTGAGTATTCTATAGAAGAACGGCGAGCATCACCGTATTTATCTTTAATTTCAACTAACTCTTCTTTAATTACATTCATTCGCATTTCTTTGCTAGCTAGTAATTCTTTCAAGTAGTTAATAGTTTTCATTATTTCTTCATATTCTGCACGTAATTTATCTTGCTCTAGACCTGTTAACTGGCGTAAACGCATTTCAACGATGGCACGAGCTTGAATTTCTGACAAATTAAATCTTTCAATCAATTTTGCTCTTGCTTCATCCCCATCTTTTGAAGATCTAATTAATGCAATCACTTCATCAATATTATCTGAAGCGATAATTAATCCTTCTAAAATATGTGCTCTTTCTTCAGCTTTACGTAAATCAAATTGAGCTCGACGAGTAACTACATCGTGACGGTGCTCAACAAAATAATGTATTAAATCTTTTAGATTTAACATTTGAGGTCTTCCGTTAACTAATGCAATATTATTTACACTAAAAGAAGACTGTAATTGTGTATACTTATATAAGGTATTAAGAACTACATTAGGAACTGCATCACGTTTTAAAATATAAACGATACGCATACCATTTCTATCGGATTCATCACGAATTGTAGAAATACCTTCAATTTTTTTATCGTTAACCAAGTCGGCAGTATGTTTAATCATATTTGCCTTGTTCACTTGGTAAGGAATTTCAGTAACTATGATTGCTTCACGGCCTTCAACTTCTTCAAAACCAACTTTAGCACGCATTACTACACGACCACGACCAGTTTTAAATGCTTCACGAACACCATCCATTCCATATATAACTCCACCCGTTGGAAAATCTGGAGCTTTAATATAGTTTGTTAATTCATCTATTTCTATATCATTATTATCGATATAAGCCAATGTACCATCTATAACTTCTGTTAAATTATGAGGTGCCATATTAGTAGCCATACCAACTGCAATACCAGAAGCACCATTTACAAGTAGATTAGGGACTTTTGTTGGCATTACCTTAGGTTCTTCTAAAGTATCGTCAAAGTTTAATTGAAAATCTACCGTTTCTTTTTCGATATCAGCAAGCATTTCTTCAGAGAATTTTTTCATTCTTGCCTCAGTATAACGCATTGCAGCAGGACTATCACCATCTATTGAACCAAAGTTACCTTGTCCATCAACCATCAAATAGCGTAAACTCCAATCCTGAGCCATACGTACCATCGCATCATATACAGATGAGTCACCATGTGGGTGATACTTACCAAGTACCTCCCCTACAATCCTTGCAGACTTTTTATGTGCTCTATTTGAAAAAACTCCTAATTCGTGCATTCCAAACAATACTCTACGATGAACAGGTTTTAAACCATCTCTAACATCTGGTAAAGCACGTGATACAATAACCGACATCGAATAATCGATGTAAGCTGATTTCATTTCGTCTTCAATGTTAATTGGAATTAACTTTTCTCCTTCAGACATAATTTCTATGTTAATTAATCATTCTTTTTTATAAACGCGCTAATATACGGATTTCTGATTTTTTTATACCATATACAAGAGCATATATTTGACTATTTATTAACAATAAAAACATATTATTTGGTTAATAAATTAGATAAATTAATGTTTTAATTGTAAAATAAATTTTGTCAATTAGCTTGTCAGTATCAGGTGACAGGAATGATTTTTGCATTTCGATTCATAAATCATTAAATTTACAATTACTAATCAAAACAGTATGGATGATAATTTTTCACCAAGAGTTAGGGATGTAATAACCTTCAGCAAAGAAGAAGCATTACGTTTAGGTCACGATTTTATTGGGACTGAACACCTTATGCTTGGTATTCTGAGAGATGGTAATGGATCAGCTATTAATATATTAAACAATTTATCTGTAGATTTAGAACATTTACGTAAAAAAGTTGAAATATTAAGCCCTGCAAATCCAAATCCTTTAGTAGGAAATGATAAAAAAAACTTACATTTAACTCGACAAGCGGAAAGAGCTTTAAAGACAACTTTTCTAGAAGCTAAGGTTTTTCAAAGCTCTACAATAAACACAGCCCATTTATTATTATGTATTTTGCGTAATGAAAATGACCCTACAACTAAATTATTAAACAAGCTAAAAATCGATTACGATATAGCAAAAGAACAATATTTAACTATGATGCCAAACGAAGAAGATTATCAGGATAACTTTCCTAAAAACGAATCGTCTTACGGTGACGATTCAGGACAAGATGACAGCTTTGGACAAGGAAATCTTTCGAATCCTGCCAACAAATCAAATAAAAAATCAAAAACACCCGTTTTAGATAATTTTGGACGTGATTTGACTGAAATGGCTGAAGAAGGTAAACTTGACCCTGTAGTAGGTCGCGAAAAAGAAATTGAACGCGTTTCTCAAATTTTAAGCCGTAGAAAGAAAAATAACCCTTTATTAATAGGTGAACCTGGTGTAGGTAAATCTGCAATTGCAGAAGGTTTAGCACTACGTATTATTCAGAAAAAAGTTTCAAGGATTCTGTATGGAAAACGTGTAGTTACATTAGACTTAGCTTCACTTGTTGCAGGGACTAAATACCGCGGACAATTTGAGGAGCGAATGAAAGCAGTTATGAATGAACTTGAAAAGAATGATGATATCATCCTTTTTATTGACGAAATTCATACTATCGTAGGTGCCGGTGGTGCCACTGGTTCACTAGATGCTTCTAATATGTTCAAACCTGCTTTAGCTAGAGGCGAAATTCAATGTATAGGTGCTACAACACTTGACGAATATCGTCAGTACATTGAAAAAGATGGTGCTTTAGAACGTCGTTTCCAAAAAGTAATTGTTGATCCAACTTCAATTGATGAAACAATCACTATTTTAAATAACATAAAAGGTAAATACGAAGACCATCATAATGTGATTTATACATCTGAAGCGCTTGAAGCTTGTGTGAAATTAACTGAGCGTTATATGAGCGACAGATTCTTACCAGACAAAGCTATTGACGCATTGGATGAAGCTGGTTCACGTGTTCACATCACTAACATTCACGTTCCTAAACAAATTTTAGATTTAGAACGCCAATTAGAAGAAGTTCGTGAATTGAAAAATACAGTAGTCAAACGTCAGAAATACGAAGAAGCTGCTAAATTACGTGATGATGAAAAACGACTAGAAAAAGATTTGGCCATCGCTCAAGAACAATGGGAAGAAGATTCTAAAAACAACCGAATTAGTGTAACAGAAGACAATGTTGCTGATGTGGTTTCTATGATGACTGGAATTCCTGTTAATCGTATTGCTCAAACTGAAAGTAATAAGTTAGCTCATTTACCTGAAATACTTGAAAAAAAGGTAATTGGACAAAGAGATGCGGTACAAAAAATTGCTCGTGCTATACAACGTAATCGTGCAGGATTGAAAGACCCTAACAAACCTATTGGATCCTTTATTTTCTTAGGCTCTACGGGTGTTGGAAAAACACAGTTGGCTAAAGTTTTAGCAAAAGAATTATTTGATTCTGAAGAGGCTTTAGTACGAATAGATATGAGCGAGTATATGGAAAAATTTGCCATTTCTCGTTTAGTTGGAGCACCTCCAGGATATGTAGGGTATGAAGAAGGCGGTCAATTGACAGAAAAAGTACGTCGCAAACCTTATTGTGTGGTTTTATTAGACGAAATTGAAAAAGCACATCCTGATGTTTTCAATATGATGCTTCAAGTACTTGACGATGGTTATTTAACAGATAGTTTAGGTCGCAAAATTGATTTTAGAAATACTATCATCATTATGACTTCAAATGTGGGAGCTCGTCAATTAAAAGATTTTGGTCAAGGTGTTGGTTTTGGAACTTCGGCAAAAACTGCTCAAGCTGACGAACACGCTAAAGGCGTTATAGAAAATGCTCTAAAGAAGACATTTGCTCCTGAATTCCTAAATCGTATAGACGATGTAATTGTATTTAATTCTCTTGAAAAAGAAGACATTGATAAAATTATTGATATTGAGTTACAAAAACTTTACGGTCGTATCAAAGAATTAGGGTACACTTTAGAACTAACTGAGGAAGCTAAAGCGTTTATTGCTGATAAAGGTTTTGATAAACAGTTTGGGGCTAGACCATTAAAGCGTGCTATACAGAAGTATGTGGAAGATGCTTTAGCAGAAGAAATAATCACATCTAAAATTTATGAAGGTGATATTATCGAAATGGATTTAGAGAAAGATTCTCAAGAACTTAAAGTTAAAGTTAAGAAATCTGAAAAGCCTACTAATTAGTAGGCTTTTTTTTAGAAAATAAAATGTAACTTAGTTCTTGTAAAAAGTTATAAAAATTTATGCCGACAAATAAAACTATCATTGGAAGCGAAGAATGGTGCTCGTTCCCTGATTTAGACATACCTTATATCAAAGCTCGAGTAGATTCTGGAGCAAAAACTTCTGCCATTCACGCTACTAATATTATTTCTTTTTCAAGAAATGGTGAAGATTGGGTTAAATTTGATGTTAACCCACTTCAAAATAATTCTAAATTAGTACGCCATTGTGAAGCGAGACTAATTGACAAACGAATTGTAAAAAGTTCTAGTGGCTATCGCGAACAACGCTATGTTGTAAAAACAGATTTAAAATTAGGAGAAAGCATTTTTTCTATAGAAATCACATTAACAAACCGGGACTCTATGGGGTTTCGAATGTTGCTAGGTAGAGAAGCGATGATAGGCAAAATGATTGTTGATCCAGAAGAAAAATACCTTTTAGGACAACCTTCTTTTGAAGAAATAAAAAATCATTATCATGTAAGTAATAAAGAATCTCAATCTAAACTTCGCATTGCAGTTTTAGCAAGCAATCCTAACTTGTATAGTAACCAAAGGATTATTGAAGCTGGTGAAATGCGTGGTCACGAAATGGAGTTTTTAAACATTAAAGAATGTTATATAAAACTAGATGCTACTACTCCTGAAATTCATTATCGAGGTGGACGTGTTCTCGATAATTTTGATGCCGTAATCCCGCGTATTCGTCCGAGCATAACTTATTATGGTTGTACTTTGATTCGTCAGTTTGAAGCGATGAAAGTTTTCACATTAAACTCAGCTGCTGCAATCACACAATCTAGAGACAAACTGTTTTCGCTTCAATTATTATTACAAAATGGTGTAGATATTCCTACAACAGGGTTTGCTAATTCTCCCTTAGACACTAATGATTTGATAAAAATGGTAGGTGGCTCTCCACTAATTATAAAACTTTTAGAAGGCACCCAAGGGAAAGGAGTGGTTCTAGCAGAAACCAAAAAAGCTGCCGAATCGGTAATTAATGCCTTCAAAAGCTTAAATGCTAATATTTTAGTTCAAGAATTTATTAAAGAAGCAAATGGTAAAGATTTACGTCTTTTTGTAGTTGACGGAAAAGTGGTTGCAGCAATGCAACGTGAAGCTGCTCCTGGAGAATTTAGAGCTAATATTCATATGGGAGGAACAGCAAGTGTAATTAAAGTAACGGCAGAAGAAAAGAGAATTGCCATAAAAGCTGCGAAAGCAATGGACTTAAAAGTAGCTGGTGTAGATATTATTCGTTCCAGCAAAGGTCCACTCCTACTTGAAGTAAACTCATCACCTGGCTTAGAAGGAATTGAAGGTGCAACGCACAAAGATATTGCTGGTGAAATGATTAAGGCTATTGAAAAGAACTTTAAGATAAAAAAATGAATCCATTCCTAGATATTGTCATTCGCAGTGTTTCTGTTTATTTTTTTATGATAATCGCACTACGAATTTTTGGAAAAAAGGAATTATCACAACTCAATACAGCTGATATTATTTTAATCCTGTTGATTAGTAATGCGGTGCAAAATGCTATGGTAGGAAGTGATTCTTCTTTAATAGGAGGACTAACTGCGGCATTAGCTCTATTTGTCATCAATTTAATTTTCAAAAGAGTAATGACAAAATCTGAATTTATTAGAAATTTAGTTGCCGACAAACCCGAAATCTTAATCCATAATGGTAAAACAGATTTCAAAACATTAGCACGTCTCGGTATCACTTCCGAAGAATTAGAACAAGCAGTCCGAGAACATGGTTTAGAACATTTTAATCAAGTGAAATTAGCAATGTTTGAAATTGACGGAAATATCAGTGTTATTTCTGGAGAAAATGAACTAAAACATTCTAAATATAAAAGAAAGCACATTCATAAATCACTACTATAATGGAAATGAGAACCAACTGTAAGCGTTGCTCAAATGAACTAAACAATCTATCAGAAGCATATATTAGTAGCTATGAATACACCTACTGCAAAGATAGTTATCACGAGTTAAAAGCTGTTTGTTCTAATTGCGATGGAGAATTAGTCATAAGACCAAAAAGAAAGCCTAAAACTAATTAATATGCCTACAATTTATCACGATTTTTGGATAAACACTACCATTGAGAAGGTTTTTGAGGCAGTTTCAACACCTCAAGGGTTAAATAATTGGTGGACAAAACGATGTAGTGGAAAATGCGAATTAAAGTCTGAGTACAATTTATATTTTACTGATGAGTATGATTGGTTAGCAGAAATCACTAAATTAGTACAAAATGAATCAATCGAATTTAAAATGACAAAAGCAACACCTGAATGGTTGTCCACTTCCTTTGGTTTTGTTTTAAAAAAAGAAAATAATGCAACCAAAGTTGAATTTTATCATAAAGATTGGTCTGAAGTTACACAAGAATATAGAGTCACAAGTTTTTGTTGGGCAGACTTACTCCGCCAATTAAAACAATATTTAGAAAAAGGAATAATAACCCCATTTGAAGAAAGAAGTTAATATGAGTATTCTACCAAAAATAATTATCGCATTAGTAGCATTTATCCACATTTATATTGTTTGGCTAGAAATGTTTGCTTGGACTACAAAAGCACCAAAAGTTTTTAAAACTATTCCAAAAGATTTATTTGTTCCTACCAAAGTCTTAGCAGCCAATCAAGGGTTATACAACGGATTTCTCGCTGCTGGATTGATTTGGTCACTACTAATTTGTGATATTGAATGGTCTAAAAATGTAGCTTTATTCTTTTTAGGTTGTGTGGCTGTTGCAGGAATTTATGGTGCTATCACAGCTTCAAAACGTATTTTGTATGTACAAACTGTTCCTGCGGTATTAGGAATTTTAGCTATTTTATTCTTTTAACTTTATAGGAATATAAACATCTTCCTCCGAATTTTCATCCATTGGATCGTATTTTCCAGCTGGAAGTAATTCAAAATGAGGTCGGGAGTTATCTACTCCATATTCAGAATTAGGAATGATTTCAGAAAATATTTTACCAAAAAAAGCGGGTGCTCCCATAACATTACCTTTGTAATGAAAAACTGCGTACAAACCACCTTTAATTTCTAATTTTTGTATGGCATCAGGAATATTTTCAAAATCAGAAACTTCAACACTTGCCCATTTTACAAAAGGGATTGTAGGATTAGTCATAAAATCATTACCATAAAATTGTAAAGAAATTTTTTCACCACCTATCCTATTAGGAATGGTAGCGATTAGAGGTGCGAAACTACCCCATAATAGACCTGTTTTATCTTCAGAAAAACTCATTGGTAAAGATTTACCAACTAGTTTTTTGGGTTGTAAGTTTATTATTTTGAATTCCATTTGTTTGTTATTATGTTGTCTTCGAGAACCTCAGACAACACTTCGAGAACCTCAGACAACGCTTCGAGAACCTCAGACAACACTTCGAGGCGTGGTGGTTGAGGCTCTCGAAACCACCATTCAGAGGCTCTCGAAACCACTATTATTCCATTTCTTCTACATAAAAACTATTTAAGAAAACAATAGATTTTTCAATATCGTAATGCAAAATTCGATCTTCATTTACTAGAGGTACTTCTTCGCGATATAATTTTAAGAAACTTTCTAAAAATTCGCTAGTCTGTAACGGACGACGGAATTCAATTGCTTGAGAAGCATTCATCAACTCTATTGCGAGAATACGCTCAACATTTTCCATAATTTTCAAACACTTTGTCGCAGCATTTGCCCCCATAGAAACGTGATCTTCTTGTCCGTTACTTGATACAATACTATCAATACTTGCTGGGGTTGCCAATTGTTTGTTTTGACTTACAATACTTGCCGCAGTATATTGTGGAATCATAAATCCTGAGTTTAATCCAGGGTCGCTAACCAAGAAAGCAGGTAAATCACGTAAGCCAGAGATTAATTGGTAAGTTCTTCTTTCAGAAATATTTCCTAATTCAGCTAAGGCTATTCCTAAAAAATCTAAAGCTAACGCTAACGGCTGACCGTGGAAATTACCTCCAGAAATAATCAAGTCGTCTTCGGCAAAAATATTTGGGTTGTCAGTAACCGAATTAATTTCTGTTTTGAAAACTTTTTTCACATAATCAATGGTGTCTTTTGAAGCACCATGAACTTGTGGGATACAACGGAATGAATACGGATCTTGAACGTGTTTTTTGGGTTGTGCTATAATTTCACTTCCATCTAATAATTCCTGAAAGCGTTGTGCAGTTACTATTTGCCCTTTGTGCGGACGAATCATATGAATTAAATCATTAAAAGGTTCTATTCGTCCATCAAAAGCTTCTAAAGAAATACTTGCGATTACATCTGCTAAATAACTGTATTTCATAGATTTTAACAATACAAAACAGCCGTAAGCACTCATAAATTGAGTCCCGTTAAGCAAAGCCAGACCTTCTTTAGATAGCAAAGTAATAGGTTTCCAATTCATTTTTTCCAAAACCTTTATAGCCGGCTGACGAAATCCATCAACATTTACTTCGCCTTCTCCTATTAGAGGCAAACATAAATGTGCTAAAGGCGCTAAATCACCTGAAGCACCTAAAGATCCTTGTGTATAAACAACAGGAAAAATGTCATTGTTATAAAAGTCTATCAAACGCTCAACTGTTTCAAGTTGCACGCCTGAATGACCATAGCTCAACGATTTGATTTTAAGCAATAACATTATTTTCACCACTTCTTGAGGTACTTCATCACCTGTTCCACAAGCGTGAGATTTCATCAAATTTTCTTGAAGTTTAGAAAGATTTTCATTAGAAATTTTTACATTGCAAAGCGAACCAAAACCTGTGTTAATACCATAAATAGGCTCTGTTTGCGATGCCATTTTTTTATCTAAATACTCACGACATTTTACAATATTAAGTCGTGCTTCTTCAGATAAAGCTAATTGTTGATTTTGTGAAATTATTTCTTGAAGATTTTCTAATGAAAAAACGTCTGAAGTGATGTAGTGCGTATTACTCATTTGTTAATTGTTTTGCGCATCAAAATTCTGCAAAATTGTCATTAAAACAAAATATAATTGCTATTAAAAAACAAATGCCATAGATAACTATGACATTTGTACATTAAAGAAATTAAACTAATCTTAAATTAAGATTGATTTTCCTATTAAAATATTGTCTTTATTTAAGTAAATGTCGGTATTGTTTGATAAAATCAATTCGGAAATTGCATCACCAACAACATCTGTGCTGTAATAATTTGTTTTGTTTAAATCTATAGTCACTATTCCTTTTTCAAGTACAAAATCGACTGCTTTGTGAATATCATTTGCTTCGTCAAACAAACCAAAATGCTCTAACAACATAGCTGCACTCAAAATGGAAGCAATAGGATTTGCAATTCCTTTGCCTTTTGCTTGCGGATACGAACCGTGGATAGGCTCAAATAAAGCAGTCTTTTCTCCTACCGAAGCAGAAGCCAATAATCCTATTGAACCACCTATTACACTTGCTTCATCTGATATTATATCGCCAAACATATTTTCTGTTAAAATAACATCAAACTGACTTGGATTCAAAATCATTTGCATCGCTGCATTATCTACAAACAGAAAATCTAACCTAACATCTGGATATCCATTAGCAATTTCGGTAACGACTTTTCTCCATAAACGTGATGATTCTAATACGTTTGCCTTATCTACTAAGGTCAAATATTTTCTTCTCGATTGAGCGGCTTTAAATGCCAAATGTGCTATACGTTCAATTTCAGGTTTTGAATATTCACACAAATCGGAAGCTACAGTTCCCTCTTCATTCAATTTTTTTTCTCCAAAGTAAATCCCTCCAGTTAGCTCTCTGTAAATAATCAAATCGGTTCCCGAAATGATTTCTTTCTTCAAAGGAGATTGTTCTAAAAGGGAATCAAAAACTTTGGCAGGGCGAATATTCGCAAACAAGCCTAATTCTTTTCTTAACTTTAATAAACCTTGCTCTGGTCTAACTTTAGCCGTTGGGTCGTTATCGTATTTTGGGTCGCCAATAGCTCCAAACAAAACCGCATCGGATTCTTTACATAAAGTCAGCGTGTCTTCTGGTAACGGATTTCCTGTTTGGTCTATCGCTATTGCTCCCACAGGCGCTTCTGTAAATTCAAAAGTATGACTATACTTCTCCGCTATTGCATTTAAAACTTTTATCGATTGATAGGTTACTTCAGGACCTATCCCGTCTCCTGATAATACTGCTATATTTATTTTCATATCTCTTCTACTTTTGCCAAAATATTTTTGGATTCATACGCTTTGATTTTATCAATATTACTTACCAAAAAGTCAATATCGTCATATCCGTTTATCATACAGATTTTTTTATAAGAATCTATTTCAAAACTTTCTACCCAATCGGTATTTTCAACAGTTACGGTTTGTTTTTCTAAATCAATAATGATATTTGTTTCAGGTTCATTGGAAATTTTTGCTAACAACTTATTAAGAAATTCTGGTGAAACCTGTACAGGTAACAATCCATTGTTTAAAGCATTTCCCTTGAAAATATCTGCAAAATAACTGGATATAATCGCTTTAAAGCCATAATCAGTTAGTGCCCAAGCGGCGTGTTCGCGACTGCTTCCGCAACCAAAATTATTTCCTGCTACTAAAACAGAACCAGAATAAGTTGGATTGTTTAACACAAACGTTTCAATAGGCTTATTAGCCTCATCAAATCGCCAATCACGAAAGAGATTTTGACCAAAACCAATTTT
The DNA here is from genome assembly GCA_030053945.1 of Limnohabitans sp. Lineage (GTDB taxonomy): Bacteria > Bacteroidota > Bacteroidia > Flavobacteriales > Flavobacteriaceae > Flavobacterium. Next base: position 3,277 of record JASGCW010000071.1, on the reverse strand, counting down.
ATTGGTTACTTTTAAAAAACGAGCGGGTATTATTTGGTCTGTATCAACATTTTCAACCGTTAGCGGAATAGCTGTTGTTGTTAATTTGGTAAATTTTTCCATACTTACATTTTTGTAAAATCAATAATTTCACCACTAATTGCCACCGCAGCAGCTAATAATGGACTTGCTAATAATGTTCTAGCACCTTGCCCTTGTCTTCCTTCAAAATTTCTATTGGAAGTGGACACGCAATATTCTCCGGCGGGGATTTTGTCATCATTCATTGCTAAACAAGCGGAACAACCAGGTTGTCTGATTTGAAACCCAGCGGCTTCAAAAATTTCATTTAACCCTTCTCTTTTAATTTGTTCTACTACTTGTTGCGAACCTGGGACAATCAATGCATTGACATTAGTGGCTTTTTGTTTGCCTTCGATATATTGTGCTACTGTCCTGAAGTCTTCAATTCGGGAATTTGTACAACTTCCAATAAAAACATAATTCACTTTTTTACCCAGTAACGATTCTCCTTTTTCAAATCCCATATATTCCAATGCTTTATCAAATGATGCATCGTTATGATTTGAAGGAATTACATCAGAAACCTTGATACCCATTTCTGGATTTGTTCCATAGGTAATCATAGGCTCAATATCTTCTGCATCAAAAGAATATTCTTGGTCAAAAAAGGCTCCTTCATCCGTGTGTAAGGTTTTCCAATAGGCTATTTTTTCTTCCAGTTCTTCACCTTTTGGGGCAAATTCTTTTCCTTTTACATATTCAAAAGTGATATCGTCAGGGGCAATCATACCACCTCTGGCTCCCATTTCGATGCTCATATTACAAACCGTCATACGTCCTTCCATAGACATTTCTCTAAAAACATTACCTGCATATTCACAGAAATAACCTGTTCCAGCATTAGTACCTATTTTTGAAATGATGTATAAAATAACATCTTTTGAAGTCACTCCTTTTCCCAATTTACCATTTACATTGACACGCAAATTTTTAGGTTTGGTCAATAACAAACATTGACTTGCCATTACTTGTGCTACTTGACTCGTTCCAATTCCGAAGGCGATAGACCCAAATGCCCCGTGTGTAGAAGTATGACTATCTCCACATACTATGGTCATTCCAGGCTGCGTTATTCCAAGCTCTGGAGCCATAACGTGCACAATTCCTTGGTATTTATGTCCTAAACCATAAAGAGTAATATTGTTTTTTTCGCAATTCTTAGTCAACTGTTCCAATTGATTTCTAGACAAATCGTCCGCAATGGGCAAATGCTGATTAAGTGTAGGCACATTATGGTCGGCAGTAGCTACAATTTGATTAGGTCTAAAAATAGGAATATCTCTTTCTTCTAACTCAGCAAAGGCTTGCGGACTTGTCACTTCGTGAATTAAATGTTTGTCTATATATAAAACTTGGGGACCATTTGGAACACTCGTCACAATATGGCTATCCCAAACTTTGTCAAATAATGTTTTCTTCTGCATAATTTTAAATAAATGTAGCCATTCTGCTTACTTCAATAATTTGATGAATATCACTATCGATAACTTCTTTCTTTTTATCGGCAATTCTTAAAAATTCATTATATACGCTGTCTAATTGCAATTTTGTTAGTTCATATCCAATTTGTTTTGCACGATATGCCAAAGCAGCTCTACCACTTCTAGCTGTCAAGATAATCGAAGACTGATTTACACCCACATCCTCGGGGTTTATGATTTCATAGGTTTCTCTGTTTTTAATCACCCCATCCTGATGAATTCCTGAACTGTGTGCAAAGGCATTAGCACCCACAATAGCTTTATTAGGCTGCACTATCATCCCCATTTGGTCAGAAACCAATTGACTCATTTTATTCAACAATTTTGAATTGATATTGGTATATAAACCTAAAGTAGGATGCTGTTTCATAATCATTACCACTTCTTCTAACGAAGTATTGCCAGCACGCTCCCCTATTCCGTTTATCGTACATTCTATTTGTCTCGCTCCATTAATCACACCAGCAATGGAATTAGCGGTTGCCAAGCCTAAATCGTTATGGCAATGACAAGACAAAATAGCTTTTTCTATTCCTCTCACATTTTTACTCAAATATTGCATTTTAGCACCATATTCTTCGGGTAAACAGTAGCCTGTCGTATCAGGAATGTTCAACACTGTAGCTCCAGCGCTTATCACTTCACTACAAACCTCAGCAAGAAAATCATTATCGGTACGCCCAGCATCTTCTGCATAAAATTCTACATCATCTACAAATTGTTTGGCAAATTGAACCGCTTTTACAGCTCTTTCGATGATTTCATCACGAGTAGCATTGAATTTGTGTTTTATATGCGAATCTGAAGTTCCTATTCCGGTATGAATTCTTGGTTTTTTAGCAAATTCGAGGGCTCTTGCTGCCGATTCAATATCTGCCTGCACTGCGCGTGTTAGCGCACATACACTTGCATTTTCAACAATTTTAGCGATTGCCTGAACCGCTTCAAAATCTCCTGGACTAGATACAGGAAAGCCTGCTTCGATTACATCTACCCCTAATTGGTCTAAATGTGAAGCAATCATTAATTTTTGGTCTTTGTTTAATTTACAACCCGGCACTTGTTCACCATCTCGTAAAGTCGTATCAAAGATTTGAATTTTTCTATCTTCCATAAATTAATTTTAATATATCGATACGAATTTATACTTTGTCTTTGCTAAAGGATTTAATTTTACAATGATTATTACGGTGTTAACAAAAGATTAATTAAATATTAAATACTTAAAAATCAACATATTAAAACACATTTTTTTACAATGGCAAATCATTCAAATGACAATTTATTTGTATTAATCAAGTCGCTTTCTAAATCAGAAAAGAGAAATTTTAAGCTGTTTGTAAACCGTTTAGACATCAATGTTGACTCCAAATTTTTATCTCTTTTTACCCTTTTGGATAAAATGAAAGAATATGATGAAAATTTAATATTGGAAAGCAACATTGTAACCAAACAACAATTGTCAAATCTGAAAGCCCATTTGTATAAGCAGATATTAATTAGTTTACGAATGACACCTCACAATCAAAACATTCGTATATTGATTAGGGAGCAATTGGATTTTGCTACTATTTTATATCATAAAGGTTTGTATAAACAAAGTCTGAAAATATTGGACAAGACGAAACAATTGGCTTTAGAAAATGAAGAGAAAAATATAGCCTATGAAATTGTCGAGCTAGAAAAAGTTATAGAATCGCAATATATCACCCGAAGTCTTGAAAACAGAGCCG
>JASGCW010000070.1 GCA_030053945.1 Limnohabitans sp. | reverse complement strand
CTTTGTATGAACTTTAGTGCTAAAAATCCTGCCCTTCGCCAAGCCGCATAACGTTGTGCGTCATACTAAAAAACCCTATAGAGTTAAAAAACACTAAATGAACGAACATAAAAAAATATTATCTTGTTGGCACAAACTTGAACATTTTAGTCCAGCAAGTGCTCCTAAAAGTTCAGACAAAGGTGTAGAAATACTTAAAAATCAAGAACAATGGAAGATTCCTTTAAAATCAAACGACCCAAATAAAACTATTGAATATACAATATTTTTAGGCGTTTTTGATTCTAAAATTGTTAATGATTTTGTGTCAAAGTATTTTAATAATACGGAAATAAACGAAAATTTTAGAAACTCTAAAATTTGTTATGCTTCATTAAAATTAGATGAAATTGGTCATTATGTAAATGACTCGTTCGGATTGTCAACTTTACCTTGGGCTATTGCCCAGTTGGAAAACAATAAAATCAAAACTAATAATTGGGAAAAAGAATTTGAAGAAGTAAAGGAAAATTTAAAAGAATTTATTGATTTAAACTTTAAAGAAACAATCACTAATTCAAATAATGAAGTGGTTGAAGTTTCGAAAATTGTAAATAATAGTCAACTATTAAATCTACAAGATAAAATTGAGAAATTATGTAATTGGAGTATAAATCCCATATTAGAGATTTATATAAAAAGAGACGAAAAATATAAATCAAAAAAGGACAAAGATTCAAATAATTCAACAGAAATTCTTAATAGTTTTTATATTAAAGATTTAGAGACTATTATTTCAAAATACAATGAAAAGTCAATTCCAAAGGCTTTTAAACAATATTTAGACGGGTGCCTAAATAAACAATCTGTAAGAGTTGATATTGTAAAAGATATAAACAAGTTACAGGAGATATTAATGCCAAGCAATTATCCTGATGGTTGTTGGCCGTCAGAATACACCTTAAGTTTAATGCAACAATTTGCTGTAAATTCGATTTTTAACAATCTATCTGATAGCAAGCAGGCAGGAATGTATTCTGTCAACGGACCTCCTGGAACTGGTAAAACTACTCTATTAAGAGATATTATTGCACCAATATTTGTAAAACGAGTAAAAGAATTAATTAAAATTGATAATCCAGCAGATGCTTTCAAAAAAATTGGAGAATTGAAAATAACCGAAAAATATTCTCCTTTTTTATATGAACCTATTCAATCCATTACAAATGGTGGTATCGTTATAGCTTCTTCTAATAATGGTGCTGTTGAAAATATATCAAAAGAGTTGCCTTTTAAAAAGGAGGTTTCAAAGCAGTATAGTACAGACATTTCTTACTTTAAACCCGTAGCCGAAAACTGTATAGATGAAAATAATTGGGGTTTATTTTCTGCTGTTTTAGGTAACAAATCAAATATAAATGAATTGATAAGTAATATTTGGTTCAACAAAGATGTAAAAGATTTACAAAATACTCTCAAAGAAGATAAAATTACTGGAAATAATGAATGGAATGAACTTAGGAAGTTGTTTAACAATAAACTAAAAGAAATATCAAACGAAAAAGATAGATTAAACTCATTCATAGAAAATTATAAAGATTCTATAAAAACAAGAAACTCTATATCTGAATTAAATCTAAATTTAGAAGAATTTAAAGGAAAATATGTTTATACTAAAACCGAATATGAAAATTATGGTATTTCAGTTAGCGAACTTGACGACAATAAAAATAAAATCCTGAATGAGATATCTATTATTCAAAATACAAAACCTAATTTCTTTATTTATTGGATTAATAAAAACAAACGTAATCTCTACAATAACAGACTAGAATCAGTTTTGCATAAATACGAAGAAATTTCACACTTACTTAATAAATTAAAACCATTAAAAGAACAGGTAAATGATTTGTCTAAAATATGTAAAAAAATACTTGAAGATATAGAAATTCAACAAAAAATTTCTACCGATTTAAACAATAAAATTTTAGAAGCAAAAGCTGAATTAAAAAACAATTATGCTGATATTGATTATTGGAATAATATAGAATCAAAGAAATCTCAAGAATCTTGTCCTTGGTATTCAGACAAATTAAAAAAATTACAATCCGAATTATTTATAATTTCTTTAAAGGTTAACGAAACTTTTATATTGACTGCAAATGCAACTTCAAGCAGAATTTCAACAACCCTTTCTGGTTTTTTTGAATATTTGAAAGGTGGCAGTTCTGCTTCAAAACAAGAAATAAAAGCAATGTGGGACACTTTTTTCTTAGTAATACCTGTCATTTCTTCGTCTTTTGCTTCAATACAAACTCTATTTAAGGACTTAGATAAGGAAGCTATTCCTTGGCTATTTATTGATGAAGCAGGTCAGGCAATTCCTCAGGCAGCTGTTGGTTCGATATGGCGTTCAAAAAGAGTGGGTATTGTTGGAGACCCTTTTCAAATAGAACCAGTTGTTACAATTCCAAAATCAATCACTGATAATATAAGTAATTATTTTGACTTAAATAACTCACACGTGTCTTCTGAACTTTCAGTTCAATCAATGGCAGACAGAATAAATCCCTTAGGCTCTTACTTAGAATTCAATACTAAAAAAGAATGGATTGGAATGCCTTTGAGAGTTCATAGAAGATGTATTAGCCCTATGTTTGACATAGCGAATAGAATAGCATATGACAATTCAATGTATAATTCCACTTCAAATCCAAAAACAGTTAACGTTAATTTTGAAAGTTCTTTTATAGATTGTAAAGGCAAAGTAAAAGGGAAACATTTTGTAGTGGAACAAGCAGAGATAATAAAAGAAATTCTAGTAAGTGAAATAAATTTCAATAAAGGTTTACCTGATATATTTGTTATTTCGCCTTTTAGTGAAATAAGTTATGAGTTGAAAAAATATCTTTTCAATGATTTGAAACAAGAGGTCGGAAAATTCAAAGTAGTACAAACAGATGAAATCAATAATTGGTTAAAAAGCAATATAGGTACGGTGCATACATTTCAAGGCAAGCAAGCAGAAGGAGTGATTTTGTGTTTAGGTTTGGATGACAAAACTAAAGGTGCTTCTAATTGGGCTTCAGAAAAACCTAATTTATTAAATGTAGCCATAACTAGAGCAAAATTTAGATTTATTGCTATTGGAGATAAAGACATTTGGATGAAACAAAATTATTTTAATCAATTACAAAAACTTAATGAGTAAAAGTACGAACGCACAACAGCGGTTTTGCAAAAGCTGGGCTGAAGTGCTAAATTGAGCATTAGGAATTCTATTAAACTTTGTGCTAATTTGAAACTAAGTGCCTCTAAAACCCCACCTTCGCCAAGCCCGAAAACGTTACAGCCAAAGGTAGGATGAACGTAACAACATATAAAATATGGGACTAACAGACATAAAAAAGGAACTTAAAAAACTCGACAAGGACAAACTTATTGACCTTGTTACTGACTTGTATAAAAAGAACAAGTCAGTAAAGGAATTTTTTGACTTTTATGTAAATCCAAACGAAAGAGAACTTTTTGAAAAATATAGGGACAAAGTATTTGAAGCGTTTTACCCTAAACGGGGTTACAACTATAAACTCAAAGACGGCAAACAAACAATTAGCGACTTCAAAAAACTTAATCCATCTGCGTACTTACTTGCAGACCTGATGTTGTTTTACGTTGAGACGGGAGTGAAATTTACCAACGAATTTGGCGACATTGACGAAGGTTTTTATTCAAGTATGGAGACAACTTATGTTGCCGCATTGAAACTTATGAAAAAAGAAAATTTGCTTGACAAATTTACCGACCGTGCAGGTAAAGTGGTAAGCAACACAAAAGGTATTGGCTGGGGTTTTCACGACTATTTGTGTGACGTTCATTCTGACTTTTTTGCAGACTATTCTGACGACACAGATGAGCAAGACAAACAACCAAAAGCTTGAAAAATAATTAAACTAAGTGGACAATAAGTACAAGAACCATTGGCTATTACAGAGTTTAGCAAAAAACGGGTTCAGTGCACCGCAGACACATTTAAGGCAATAAAAACTAATTAAAAATGATATTTCAATCTAAAAACCCTGTCGATTTGAGTGTAATAGCAGAATATCCTGTGATGGACAAAAAAACACTCGAAGGAAAAGTAACACTTGCTGAAAAAACTTTTAAAACTTGGCAAAAAACAAGTTTTGAACATCGTGCAACACTCATGTACAAAATAGCAAACATCTTGAGGAAAAATCAAGAAAGTTATGCACGTTTGATAACACTTGAAATGGGTAAAATTTTAGCGGAATCCAGGGCGGAAATAGAAAAAAGTGCTAATCAATGTGAGTATTTTGCCAATAATTCTGAGCGATTTTTGCAATCTGTCAACATGCCTTCCGATGCTTATAAAAGCGAAGTTGTTTATGACCCAATAGGTTGTGTTTTAGCAATTATGCCTTGGAATTTTCCTTTTTGGCAAATTTTCCGTTACGCGGCTCCTGTAATAATGGGCGGCAATGTTACTATTTTAAAACATGCCCCTAATGTTTGTGGGTGTGCCTTAACTATTGAATCCATATTTAAAGAGGCTGGATTTCCTGATGGCGTTTTCCAAGTAGTTATTACCGACACCCCCTCGGTAGAGAACATCATTGATAGCGATATTGTTCAAGGTATTACCTTAACAGGAAGCGAATTTGCAGGGTCGGCGGTCGCTGCCTTAGCAGGCAAGTATATCAAAAGAACTGTTTTAGAATTAGGCGGTTCGGATGCCTTAATTGTTTTAGAAGATGCCGACATTGAAAAAGCAGCCACAGTGGCTGTGCAATCTCGCATGATGAATGCAGGTCAAGTGTGCATAGCCGCAAAGCGATTTGTGGTTGTAGATAAAGTTTATGATGAATTCATGAATGCCATAAGTCCAAAAATTAAAAATTTAAAACAAGGAAACGGTCTTATTGAAGGGATATCTATGGGTCCATTAGCAAGACCCGATTTGGCTCAAAATTTAAATAATCAACTTCAAAATGCGCTAAAAGAAGGTGCACATCTTGAATGGGGCGGACAATTTGATGGGTGCCATTTTCAACCCTCACTTTTAACGCATATACAACCTGCTATGCAGGTGTTTAAACAAGAAACTTTTGGACCATTAGCCACGGTCTATCCTGTTAAAGATGCTCAAAAAGCTGTTGAAGTAGCTAATAATAGTCATTATGGTTTAGGTGCTTCTATTTGGTCAAAAGATATAGATAAAGCCTATGCTTTGGCACGGCAAATAGAGGCAGGCAGTGTTTTTATCAATGCTTTGGAAAAATCAGACTCAAGGTTGCCTTTGGGTGGAATAAAAAAATCAGGCTATGGGCGTGAGATGTCTGCCATAGGTTTAAAAGAGTTCATGAATATAAAGTCAATCTATATAAATCAAAGTTAAGAACTTGTATTAGCTTTTTCAGTACATTATTTTTTTGTTTTGAATCAAGACTCCAAACGATATTAAATAAATTTTTATTCATTGTTGTCTGATAACAATCGAAAACTTCCATTTTTTGATTTTTCAATACAAATTTTTGAAATTGTCGAATATTTTAGAAATAAAAAATTAGTTTCGCCAATACAGCCTTGTGGATAATAAGCGTTTGGCTAAAAAGCGTGTTAAGTGCTTGGATGAAGATTTTTGTCCCGCATACAGCTTAGTGCTGAATAAAAATTTAGTGTTATCCCAAACGCCACATTCATACGCTCCAAAAACCGTTATTTTAAATTCTATTTATGTAATAGCAATTAAACCAACAACATAATGAAACATAACACAAATAAAAACACGTTTATCAGCCTTTTAGTAATACCCCCAAAAATACAATCTTTTTAACTACTTTAGTACCGTAGATAAAAAATGTAGATTTTTGGGGAAAATTAAAAATTAATTTTGTAGTTTTGCAATGAATCCTAATAAATTTGAATAAATGAAATTATACGATATACTCGAACAACATCTAAAAACAGAAGGCAATTATAAAAGTGATGACGGCGAATTGCTAAAATGGGTGGTGATAAACAAAGCCCAAAATTATGACGAAGAACTCATTGCTTTATTGTTGCAAAACGAAGAAGTGAAAAAAATCTTTTTTGTAGATGTAAACGGGACATTGGTTTTTAAACAAAATTTGTTTTTACAATTTTTAGAACAAAAAAACTACCTCAACAACAGCTACACCCAATACAAAAACAAAGTAGGCTTAACCATTGATAACAAATACCTCAAACAACGCAACGAAGTAGCCTTGGTTTGGCCCTACAAAGACTGCATTCTCGAAGGTGGACAAAGCCGTGAAGAACAAAAACGTGAAGAAATATTTTTTAACGAAATATTGGCACAAGACGAAATTACCCAACTTCTTGAACCAAAAGTTTTAACCAACAGCAAAAAATTTAGCACCCTAACTCCCGAAGGGGGAACTTTTGAGAGTTTTGAAAGAAACGCAGAAATTAATCAAAAAAGAGGACTACCCGAAAACACTATAACCGACAACCTCATTATAAAAGGCAACAACCTTTTAGCCCTGCACACCCTAAAAAAAGAATTTGCAGGAAAAGTAAAACTAATTTACATAGACCCGCCTTACAACACGGGAAACGATGGTTTTAAATACAACGATTCTTTTAACCATAGCACTTGGCTGACTTTTATGAAAAATAGACTGGAAGTGGCAAGGCAGTTGTTGAGGGAAGATGGAGTGATTTTTGTGCATATTGATGACAATGAATTCGCTTTTCTAAAACTTTTACTTGATGATATTTTTGGATTTGAAAACTTTGAAACATGTATTTCAAATGTTGTAAAACCTGAAGGCAGAAATTATGGAAATGTTGCAAAATCTACAGATTTTATAATGGTATATTTCAAGAATAAAAATGAAGAGTTGTTAAATGAGCTTGAAATTGATGATGATTTTAAATATAAAGATCAAATGGGAGGGTTTAATATTAAAGAATTAAGAAATGGAAATTCAGCATTTCATATCAAAAATAGACCTAATTTGAATTTCCCCATTTATGTTCAAAATATTGTTGATGAATATGGATTTTATACAATTTCATTAACAAAATCCGATGATACTATTTTTGAATGTTTTCCTCCTATTTTTCAAAGTGGTATAAACGGTGTTTGGCGATGGGGAAAAGAAAAAGTAAATAATGAGAGTTTTAATTTATGTGCCAAAAAGGTTAATCAATCTTTTGGAATATTTCAAAAAAGAAGAAAAAATACGGTCAGAATTAAAAATTATTTTAATGAAAAAGAATTTTATACCTCAAAAGGAACAACCGAAATGAAACTTCTTGGGTTTAATGATATTTTTACTAATCCCAAGCCAGAAGGATTGTTAAAGAGAATTATTGAAGTTTCTACGAATAAAGACGACATTGTGTTAGATTTTTTTGGAGGAAGTGGTACAACAGGTGCAGTGGCTCACAAAATGAATCGCCAATATATATTAATAGAACAGATGGACTTTATCCACGATTTACCCGAAGCTAGACTTAAAAAAGTAATCGCTGGAGAACAAGGCGGTATTTCAAAATCCGTCAACTGGCAAGGTGGTGGCTCATTTGTTTATCTCGAACTCAAAAAACACAACGAGCGTTTTATGGAGCAAATTAAAGCGGCACAAACCGATGCAGAGATTTTAAATATTTGGGAGCACATGAAAGCCCATTCTTTCTTGACTTACAATATTGATTTACAAAAACAAGAACAGCACCTCGAAGATTTTAAACAACTGCCCATGGCTATGCAAAAAAAGGTATTATGCGAGTTGCTAGATAAAAATCAATTATATGTAAACCTGTCCTCAATAGGCGATGCAGAATTTGAATGTACCGATGCAGAAAAACAAGTAACGAGAGATTTTTATAGGATGTAATATTGTTGCTATGGAAAAAAAAACAAGTGTTAAATTATTTGAAGAAAAGCAAGTTCGTAGTATTTGGAGCGATGAGGAAGAAAAATGGTATTTTTCTGTTGTTGATGAATTGCAAATTCTCACGGAAAGTATAGATGTGTCAGCCTATTGGAGAAAATTGAAACAAAGACTAAAAGCAGAAGGAAATGAAACCGTGACAAATCTTCACGGTTTGAAAATGAAAGCAGCAGATGGTAAAATGAGACTGACAGATGTGGCAGATACTGAACAACTTTTTAGACTCATTCAGTCAGTACCTTCACCCAAAGCAGAACCTTTCAAATTATGGATAGCTAAAGTAGCCAGAGAACGAATTGACGAAATAGAAGACCCCGAGATAGGTATAGACCGCCTAATGGAAACGTATCTTAAAAAAGGATACAGCACAGCGTGGATAAACCAAAGATTAAAAAGTATAGAAGTACGCAAAGAATTGACTGATGAATGGGATAATAGAGGTGTAAAAAAAGGACATTATCTACAAAAAATACTTTAGGCAATAAAAATAAAGAAATAGAATAATGACAAGATTAAACAACCTTTTTGAAAACTCGTTTGTGCAACGAAAGCTCAATCAATTAGAAGTACCTGTTTCTATTGTGGATAATCTTAAAAATGAAATAAGACCTTATCAAACAGAAGCTTTTCGCAGGTTTATTTTCACTTTTACCGAAGAAGTAGAAGAGGTAAAAAAACCGTATCATTTACTATACAATATGGCAACTGGTAGCGGTAAAACAATGGTAATGGCTGGTATAATGACTTATTTGTATCAAAAAGGGTATCGTAATTTTTTGTTTTTTGTAAACTCTAATAACATCATTACCAAAACAAAAGATAATTTTTTAAATCCCCAATCTTCAAAATATCTTTTTAAAGAAAAAATACAAATTGAAGGTAAAGAAGTTTTTTTAAAGGAAGTTTCAAATTTTGATGAAGCCGATAATGAAAATATAAACATCAAATTTACCACCATTCAGCAATTACATTTAGACCTTAACAATACCAAAGAAAACAGCATCACATTTGAAGATTTTCAATCTCGCACATTATGTTTAATAGCAGATGAAGCGCATCATTTAAGCAGTGGTACAAAATCAGGTACGCTTTTTGGCAGTTGGGAAGGCACTGTTTTAGAAATTCTAAACCAAAATTTAGATAACATTTTATTAGAATATACAGCCACATTAGACTATGACAGCCGAGAAATTGTCAATAAATACCAAGATAAAGTAATTTATAAATACGATTTAAAAGAATTTAGAGCCGACAAATATTCAAAAGAAATTAGTTTAATTCGTTCCATGTTCAACGAACAAGACCGCATTATTCAAGCTTTAATTTTAAACACGTATCGTCAAGAAATAGCAGTAAAAAACCATATCAATCTAAAACCAGTTATTTTATTCAAAGCAAAAAAAACCATCGCAGAATCAGAGGAAAACAAAGAAAAGTTTCATCAATTAATTGATAATTTAAACACTGAACACATTGAAAATGTTTTTGAAAATTCAACCATTAATAGTATAAAGAAAGCCAAGCTTTTTTTTAATAGCATCAATATAACAAATGAACAACTTACCCAAAAGTTAAAAAATAATTTCCGAGAAGAAAATTGTTTGAGTGCCAATGAAAGCGACACACAAGACAAGAAAAAAAGAGAAGCAGGTTTAAGGAGCGACCAGCTTTTAAATACCTTAGAAGAAAACGGAAATCCTATTAGAGCCATTTTTGCTGTACAAAAATTAAATGAAGGTTGGGACGTTTTGAATTTGTTTGACATTGTACGTTTATACGAAGGACAAAACACTGGTGGTAGCAACACAAAAATTGGTGCAACAACCATTTCAGAAGCCCAATTAATTGGTAGAGGTGCAAGATATTATCCGTTTAGATTAGACGAAAACCAAGACAAATACAAACGTAAATTTGATAATGATACTGCCAACGATTTAAAAGTGTTGGAAGAAATGTATTATCATAGCAAAGACGAACCTAAATACATTTTTGAACTCAAAAAAGCATTAATTGAAACGGGTATTTATGAAGACGAGGACAACTTAATCACCAAACAATTAGAACTTAAATTAAATTTTAAAGAAACAGAATTCTACAAAACAGGTCAAGTATTTTACAACAAGAAAATTGAAAAAGATTTTGGTGCTGTAAAGTCTTTTAATGATTTAGGGGTTAAAAAAAGAAATATTGTTTTTGAACTATCATCTGGTATTGGTAAAACGTCATCCGTTTTTGATTTTGAATTAGAAACCACTGATACTAATGATACGGTTATCAAACAAAAGGACGTTTCATTTAAAAACATATCTTTTCATATTGTTCGTTTTGCTCTAACTCAAAACCCTTTTTTCTTTTACGATAACCTAATCAAATACTTTCCAAATATGGAAAGTATTAAAAATTTTATCAATTCTGAAAACTATTTAGCAAGTTTAAGCATCACTTTTAAAGGCATACAAAAACGTTTAGAAAAAATATCTAATAAAGAATATTTATTTGCCACTACGCTACTTTTACAAACGATTGAACACGAACTAAAAAATAATATAACCATTTTTGAAGGTTCAAATTTTGTTCACAATTATGTCCATAATGTGTTTACCGATAAACAACTCAAAATAAACAAATATGAAATACGAGCAAACGGACAAGAAACTTTAGTCGCTCATGAACCTTGGTATGCTTATAATGCCAATTATGGCACAACAGAAGAAAAAGATTTTGTAAAGTTATTTGCTAGAAAATTTGAGGACATCAACAAAAAATATGACAACATCTTTCTATTAAGAAACGAAAGGCAACTTTTTATATTTGATAAACAAGGCAGACGATTTGAACCTGATTTTGTATTATTCTGCAAACAAAAAACAGGAGATGAAATAAGTTATCAAGTTTTTATAGAACCAAAAGGACAACATTTAATTAAAAACGACCAATGGAAAGAAGATTTCTTAATTGAATTAAGAACAAAAAAAGATATTCTAACCATTCATTCGGACAAGTTTTTAGTAACTGGTGTTCCATTTTATAACAGTAATAACCAAAACGATTTTTACAAAAATTTAGAAGACATATTAACAGACCGAGAAAGTCCACCTGCCCATAACACCGGTTTGGCAAAATGGGGGGCAGAACTACTAAATTGAACATTGGTACTTTAATTCCCCCACCTTCTTAAACCACCCAACCGTTTCACCAAACCTAAACCCTAAAAACAACAATAAATAAAAACATGAAAATCAATATCTTACTCGGACTACTATTAACTTTAAACCTGGCATTTGGACAACATCAACAAATAAAAAGGCTTGACGGAACTAAAATCTCTGCTAATGAAATTGACAAAACCGTTCAACGTTTAATGGACAAAGCAAATGTTCAAGGATTGAGTTTGTCAATACTCAATAATAATCAACCCGTCTATATAAAAACCTATGGGTTTAAGAATATCGATAAAAACGAATATTTAGACACAGCAACTGTATTGTATGCAGCTTCTTTTAGCAAGGCAGTATTTGGCTATTTGATCATGAAATTAGCACAGGAAAAAATAATAGACTTAGACAAACCTCTCTACAAATATTTGAGTAAACCAATTCCAGAATATGAATACTTCTCAGACCTAAAATATGACGATAGATGGAAACGGATGACCGCAAGAATGTGTTTAAGCCATACAACAGGACTTCCAAATGTTAGATGGATTCACCCAACTACAGGCGTTCAAGACTCACTGGGTGTTATGAAAATTTATTTTGACCCAGGAAAAAAATATGCCTATTCCGGCGAAGGAATCAAACTTTTGCAATTAGTTATAGAAGAATTAACAAAGAAAAATGTAGAAGAATTAGCAATTGAAAAAATTTTCAAGCCAATTGGTATGACACGAACTGGATATATTTGGTATCAGAAATTTGATGATAATTATGCAATTGGGCATCTTAAAGACAATACGCTCAACCCTAAGAAAAAGCGAACTACACCAGTGGCTGGGGCTTCTTTGGTAACAACAATTGCAGATTATACAAAATTTATTGAGTATTTAATGCAACAAAAAGGTTTAGACAAAAAAATATTTAAAGAAATGATTTCACCACAAATTGAAATAAACTCAAAAACACAATTTCCAACCATCACAGAAGAAACAACTACAGAAAACAAAGCAATAAGTTTATCGTACGGATTGGGTTGGGGTCTTTTGAAATGCAAGTACGGCAGAGCTTTTTTTAAAGAAGGACACGATGATGCATGGAGAAACTATAATATAAATTTTATAGATAAAGGCATTTCAATAATCATAATAACCAACAGTGCTAACGGCGAATTTATTTTTAAAGAACTTTTAGAAACCTTAATTGGCGATACGTTTACACCTTGGAGATGGGAAGAATATTTTCCGTATAACTATAAACCAAAATAGAAAAAGCACAATGATCAACACGGGTTTTACGAAATTGCTGTCTTTAATTATTTTTGGGGCTACCGCAACTTTGCCAAGCCTTGCCGATAGTGGTCAATTTAAAAACAAACATTATAAATTAAACAAAATGAACAAAATTTTTTTTTCTACCTTATTTCTTTGGTTATTATTATTAACTTTACCAATAACAGTATTGTCTCAAACCTCCGAATTTACTATTCAAGATGTAAAGTTTGAAAGCCAAGGCGTTACGCTTGCTGGTTCAATTATAATGCCTAAAAATCCATTTGCAGCAGTTGTTGTTGTGCACGGTTCCGACCCTGTAAAAAGAGAGATGGCGTTCGCAATACGTCTTGCTAAAGAAGGCATTGCTGTATTGACGTATGACAAACGTGGCGTTGGAGAATCTGGCGGTGTGTATGCTGGACCATCTGTTGGTACAAATAATATAGACACGTCTAATCTTAATAAATTATCTAACGACGTACATGAGGCAGTTGAAATTTTTCAAAACTATTTGAAAGATAAAAAAATACCCATTGGATTAGTTGGGTTCAGTCAAGCAGGATGGATAATTCCAATGACGGCAAGCAAAAATCCACACATAGAATTTATGGTTTTATTTAGTTGTCCAACAATTACAACTTTGGAACAACTTCGATTTCAATTTTACACAAACGGCAATAATACTTTTTGGGAGAATCATACAGATGCAGATGCACGTGAACATACTAAAAACGACCCTGACAAGTATCAATTTGTGGCTACTGACCCCAAAACTTTTTTGAGTACTCTTTCAATTCCCGGGCTTTGGCTTTTTGGCGAAAAGGACATCCAAATACCTGTAAAGTTGTGCATTGAGCAATTAAATATATTCAAAGTTCAAGGAAAACCTTTTGAATACACTTTATTTCCAACATTAGCACACAATACGGCATTTAACAGTAATACAACACCTTTTGACATTTCAATTCAGTGGATAAAACAGAAAACTTTAAAAATAAAAAGTTTAAATAACAAATAAAAAGCACTGCCTGCAACAAGGGTTGGGCGTCAGGCAGGCTAAGGTTTTTAATTCAAACTTTGGTACTTTAAAAAAACTTTGGTGCTTTAGCCAAGCGGAATGGCGTTAAAATCCCCCACTTTACCAAGCGCCAAAACCTTAGGAGATTATTTTACAAAACCACCAATAAACAGTAAGAATTAAAAATAGGCAAGCAGATAATATAAACTATAAAATTCTTTATGAAAAAGCATCTACAGAATTAAAATAATTTTAAAAGTTAATTGAAGACAAGATATTTAATTTTTTGGTCATTTCTGTAAAAAAAAAGAAATTTTGTAAAAAAAAATATTTATATAGAAAATTGTTGTAACTTGTACCCAAATTGTTAGTTTCAATGAAACCATTAAATAGTTTTTACGAAATAGAATTGCACACAAAAGCAACCGGCAATATTAGTCATGATAATTTATCCATAGCTTTTACAAGCGAAATGCAATTAGGTTTTGTAAAAAACAACTCTGAACATGCCAAAAATAACGCCTCTTTGGCAACCCGAGTGAAACTACAAAAGTTAGAAAAAAAGCCTATAATGCATACATTACGACATAGTTTTGCCACCCTTTTATTAGAAAACGGAACGGATATGAGATATATACAGCAATTTTTGGGGCATTCGAGTATCAAAACTACGACTATTTATACCCATTTAACAAAAAGAGTCGTTGATAAAATTGAAAGTCCTTTAGATAAATGAATCAATAAAATGAAGAAATATGATGACATTTTTAATTAACAACAGAGAATATAGCAAAAGCGCAAGAAGTTGCGGATGTATGTTAGTTAGCAGACACTCTATAAACCGTCATCTAAATATTAAACTGACAGAAAAAATGAATGGACAACAAAAAAACGCTTCAGAAAATCAAAAGAGTTGCAACCCGACACACAATACAACACTTGCAGCACATTTTATTTTGCAAAATCGCACGCAAAGACAAACATTATTGCAGTTTATCAGGAAACATATAACGAATTAATTAAATTTGTGCTATGGAAAATATAGACCTTTTTGGAAATATAGTTTCGACAGTTTCTAACCCGAAAGCAAAATCAGGGCTAACTAAAATCGAAAATGGTGAATACCTATTTTATCCTGACTTTTTTACTAAGTCAGAAAGTGATATATATTTGCAAAAACTCAAATCGGATATTGAATGGAAACAAGAATCAATGAATATGTATGGCAAACAAGTTGCCTTTCCACGTTTGACAGCGTGGTATGGCGACAACGACAAGCCTTATTCGTTTTCGGGAATAACATTAGCACCCAAAATTTGGACTAAAGAACTTGTAGATATAAAAGAAAAAATCGAACCAATTTCAAAAGTTCGATTTAACAGCGTTTTACTTAATCGTTATCGAAGTGGAAACGATTCTATTTCTTGGCACACGGACGCTGAAAAAGAATTGGGACGAAATCCAATAATTGTATCAGTTAATTTTGGTGCTACAAGAAAATTCCAACTTAGACACATTAAAACAAAAGAGAAGTTAGAAATTGAACTAACTCACGGTAGCCTTTTAATAATGCAAAGCGAACTCCAACATTTTTGGCAACACCAAGTGCCTAAAACTAGTCAAAATGTTGCCGAACGAATTAACTTAACATTTAGAGTAATAAAATTGTAATGGCTTATTTTTTCAAACTACCACCTATAACAGACTTAACAATAGATCAACAATCCGCTCTTAACGACCCGAATCCAATTGCGATTTCTGGTGGTCCAGGAACTGGAAAAAGTGTTGTTTCATTGTGGAGACATATTAGAAATTACGATTTAGGTAATAACCTTAGTTTATTATTAACATATACCAAAACCTTACAAAATTATTTATCTTCTTCAGCTAGTTCGGAAAACCAAAATGCGGGTCGAGCAGTAGATAGAACATATCGTTGGACGTATGGAAATAGCAATCGTCAAAACTACTCTGAAATAATTATTGATGAAGCACAAGATGTTGAAAGTGACAGATATAATATAATAAAACGACATTCTAATTCAATTTCGTATGGAGCAGATGACCAACAAATAGTTTATGCAAATAAAGCTACAACACAAAATCAACTTGCTCAACTCTTTCCCAAAAATAACAGTTACGTTCTTACTGAAAATTTTAGAAATTCTTATGAAATAATGCTTTTTATCAAAGGATTATTTCCAAAAAAGCTTATTTCTCACGACACAATTCAAGATTTGTTATCGAAAAACAGACAAGGTAATAAACCAATCGTATTAATTACTAATCACGACCCAAATAAGCAAACAAAAGCTGTTTTAGATATTATTAATCAATTCAAATCAGACACACATAATATTGCCATCCTCCTTCCACTAGCAAATAACGTTAATACTTATTATAATATCATTCAAAATGCAAGTATTACATGTTCAAAATTCACTAATGAAGATGACGGACTTGCTGTAATTGAGAACGTGCACATTACTACTTTTAAATCTTCTAAAGGAACTGAATTTGATACAGTAATAATTCCAGACTTTCATAATATGGAAAAAAACATAGCACAATTAAACGTAATCACTGAAAACGACTACTATGTTACACTGACTAGAGCAAGGCGAAACTTATATTTAATTTGTTCGAATCAGGTTAGTTTTCTTCAAAATTCAGCACAACAAAATACATTCACTACAGAAATTTTATAATGGAACATATATTTTACATACCAATAAATTCAGGCAATCTAGCTCACTATTTGAGCAAGGCACTTATTTTGCCAGCTAAGTATTTTTCAAATAGATTAGAAGATATTCAAAGTAAACTTGAATATTCTATTTTGCTTTCAAAAAGCAAATGGATAAAGAATACAGATTGTTCAATTGAGGTTATTTTGACCGAAGTTGAATTTCAAGAAATTAAAAATCTTACAGATAACTTTTCTAAACTTGACATTCCATTACCAATTTCAAGAATTAAAAAAGTGTTTTTTCTTGATAACAAACAAAAGGAAACTACAGTCTGGAACATTAACAATGGTGCAGCTTTTATACCAGAACACCTTGTTTCTATAGAAAAAGATTGTGTTGAATTTGCAGAGGATGAATTTTTATCAAAAGAAGTTTCAAACATTTCAAATATCGAAATTGAAAATAAAATAAATCGTTTTAATACAGTATTGGGTGGTTTTGCTTTTATGAAAGTTGGTGGGAAAGTTTGGGATAGTGTCTCAATGGAATTTTCTGAAAACTACTTTATCACTCTTTCTAATTTTAATAAACTAATTGAAGAGCAAACATTAAAAGCTGAGAAAGAAAAAGGCTTTTATTTTAATAAGAAATTCATTGGATTATTCTCTACAAATGATAGTGAGTGGAGTAAATGGCAACCTTATATTTATGAAAATATTGCTTTGCAGGATGTTGAGGATATTGCAGTGAAAGAAGGAGTAAAAATTGACAAAAAATTAGGCCTAATAAATATAGATTCTATTGATAAGACAACACACTTATATGATTTAGCTATATTGGCAACTTATGGTGTAAGTAAAAACAAAAGCGTTGACGACTTAGTTAATAGTTTGCAAAATGTTACAATTCCCAATGGCAAAAAAGAAGCTATTGCTTTATTATTTGGTTTAAATACAGGCTATACAAGATTTAGAAACAAATATAAATCCAACAACCGAGAATATAATATCAAATTTAAACTTGACAGCAAACTTGACTTTTATACAATAGAAAGTATTTTTCAATTTACTTTTTACCAAAACAGAAAAAGCTACGCTTTTCCGTTTATAGACAAAATGACTTTTCCTCAAAGTTTCAAAAAGAATTTTAAAGGTTTTGAAACATACAATATATTAGGTCAAACTATTATTGCAAAAAAAAAACAAACACCATTGGAGCGTTTCTTGGAAAAATATTCAATAGGTTTTTACGAAAAACTTAGCAATTCAGCGAAACAATTTATTCCTGCATATGCAACTTTTGATAACGATAAAGCAATAGCTCATTTTAAGAGCATACTGAATGATAGTTTCATTTTAGCCTTACAGCAGTTTGAAAAAGAAGTCTTAGAAGAAAACGAAGAATTATTTTTTGATGAAAAACAATCTTTAATTTCATCTTATGAAGAAAAGATTGAATTGCTAAAAAATGAATTAAACAACAGCAAAGTAATAAAGGCTGAAACCGGGACAATAAAAACATTATCAAATGAAAACGAAATTAAAGAGACAAGTGTTGTCAGCGAGCCAACAACTTCTATAATTTCTTCAAAAGATTATGAAAAAATGAGTATGACTGATCTGAAAAAAGAAGCTAAAGAAAAAGAAATAAAAGTTTCTGCCAAAGCAACGAATAAAGACATAATAGAATTAATTAAAAACACACCGCCACTTCTTTTATGATTTCCCTGCAAGAACTACAAAGTAAAACAACTAGTTCAATAGAATTAGAAAATTATCTTTCTTTAAATTTTGAAAAAGTTTATGACTTTTTTGAATTACGAAAGCATTCAGACTTATTAAAATCAAAAGAAGAATTTAAGCGTTATGTTTCTCTAAATTGGCAAGTATTAAAGCAACTTAATAATACAAATACGACAAATTTATCTTTCTTATCATTACTTCTTGACGTTTGCGAGAGATTAGGCTTAAGACCACAATTTAAATTGCTATATGAATTTTTATTTAATTCAAATTATAAAATTAGTATAAGGTTAGTTGCGTCAGAATTATACTTAATAAACGTAAATGAAGTAGATAATTATCTTACACGATATGACGAAATAAACTTGTTATTGCAATCGTCTTACGAAACAGAAGAAGATAATCGAGATAAAGTTTTAAGTACTGCAATTAACTATTATGCTCAGGTTTTAATAGACTTTGGGCAATTCAATCTTGTGTCAGTTCATCAACTAAAAGGAAAGTTTGAAACGACAATTTCCAAAAATGAATTTTCATTTCTTAAACACGACATAATTGAAAGAGTATTAGAAATTGAACTTGAAGATTACGAATCTGCATATAATACAATCCATTTGCTTTTAGATAGTTTCTTGGGTAGAGATATTGTTAAACCTCAATACATACCTAATTTTATTATAGAGAGTGAAACTATGTATTCTAAAGCGATAGAAAAAGTTAACCCAGATTTCAATTCAATAAGACAGGTTTCAGTTGATAGATATCGTTCTATTGCAAGCCGTTCAATATTTTACTCATTAGGTCGTGGCGTTACGATTTTAACCGAAGAAAACCAGCTTTTTGCTTATATGATTAGCTATGGAAGAATGCACAACCAAAAGCTTACAACATCTTTTGATTTTCTCCCAGAAAATATATTCAATGACAGCATCGATATTATAGATTGGGGTTGCGGGCAAGCAATGGCTTCAATGACTTTATTTGAATATTTGAATGCGAAAAATATTAAACATAAAACAAATCAAATTATACTAATTGAGCCGTCACAGTTAGCATTAAAACGTGGCTCTTTACATATAAAAAAATTCTTACCAAGCGTCTTAATTGATACAAAAAACAAAGACCTTGATTCTTTAACCGATGATGACTTTAAAAACAATAAAAACAACTCTCATCTACACCTTTTTTCAAACATTCTTGACATTGACTTATTCTCATTGACAGCATTAATTGATAGAATAGACAACAATTTTAAAGGGGTAAATTATTTTGTTTGTGTTAGTCCTTATATCAATGACTTAAAAACAGAAAGATTAGATTCTTTTATGAAATATTTTTCAGGAAATGAAAAATTTGAAAAGCTTGGTTCAGTAAATAGCAAAACAAAACAATGGATTTACAATTGGACAAGAGTAATAAGAGTATTTAAAGCTACAATTAATTAGCCCACGCAATTTGCAAGTACAATTATAAACGGCACATGTCAATACACGTCCAAAGTTTTTAATAGAGCTTACAAAGCCGACCCAAAAGAAAATTTGTTTTTAATAAATTTCCAACGCTTCAAAAAAAATAAAACACCCGACACACAAGCCAGATAAAAAAAGTACTCGACAAATTAAACAAACGGACGACATAATTAATGGTTGTAACCACTGCAGACAAGAACGCCAGCCGTTAACACGGGTTGATCAAAAGTGGGGTTTGGTTCTCCGCATCAACATTTGTGCTTTTAGTCTCGCGCCTTGCCATGCCGCCAAACCCTTATTTATAATTTTATATGTATAACTATAATTAAACCAACAACAAAATGCATCTATTACACAGAAAAAATCAAGTTTTGCAGCCTTTTAGTAATATCAAAAATATAATACTTTTAACAACTTTTGTATTTTAGATAAAAAAAGCAAATTGTTTGCAGAATTTAAAATTAATTTTGTAGTTTTGCATAAAACGAACCTTTTTTTATGCTAAACTTTAGTATAGCTTGCCAAAATGGAATAAAAAGCGCAAGAAGTTGCGTATATATGGAGTTAGCGGTAATTTTACGAAACGTTACAACAGAAAAATGAAATACATAGCATTA
>JASGCW010000069.1 GCA_030053945.1 Limnohabitans sp. | reverse complement strand
CCCAAAGCGAATAAAATCAATACTTTCTTCGTGAGACCTAAACGCCTATACCTAAAAATTTTATTAGCTGAATACAGTTGAACAAATGTATTTTACAAAAACTGACCAAATTGGAAAATGCCCATTTGCGCTTTAACCGCTTTTTGATAACAGCTAGTAGCAGATTGACTATCAATACACAGTAGATTTGTATTTTGGTGGCATTTTCATTGTCGCCCAAAAAATATTTTAAGGAGAAATTTTGTTTCAATTGCTTGAACAGCTGGTCGTGTGTGGCGGCGGGGCTGAACCAAACTAAATTGGGCACTATTTCAACCGTTCTATTTTTATTGGCATCGCTTAGGGTGCTTCTTTTGGGAATATGCTGCAGCTGGAAATTGGCCGTTTTGCCCGACAGGCCTAGCATCGCACCCGATACCTCCCTGAGTGAATTGCACTTAGCAAAAGAGCATACTTATCAGATGGTCTTTGGTTTTGAAACGCTTGGTATATCGGTCGGCATCGTGCTTTTTTACCGAAGATGTAATGATGCGCTCATCTATAAGAGAAATGAGCTGTCCGAAAACGGATTTAGTAGAAAAGTAATTACTTTTACCCATAGTAGTTGGTTGTGTAGTAACTCCAAATCTACTAAAACGAAAAAATAGCCTGTTTTAGGCTATTTTTTTTATCGGACAACAGTGTATTCAAACCAAAATAAACGCCAAACCTAGAAAAAAACTAAACTACTTTTCTCCAATTAAACTATTTTTACAACTTGTTGCATTTCAAGCTTGAATTCAGCATCTATACAATATTAAACACGTAAAATTGCCACAAATGCTAAAAAATTTTTTACTCAAAATACCTGTTTTTCGGGAATTGATTGAATTTCGAAGATCATTTCTTAGAAAAAAAGAAAGCAAACAGAAAAAAATGTTTGACCAAACTTGGGAAGGTCTTTTTGTAAATGATAAGAAGTTCGTCAATTATGAGTTGGAAAAAGGCTTGTCAATAAATTTGTACAAAGACAGCTTGTTGGCTAAACTTATCTATCGAGGTGATTTTGAGTTAGAAGAATTAGATTATATGAATCAGGTGCTTAAAGACGGCGACACTTTTGTGGATGTTGGTGCTAATATTGGTTTGTTTTCTCTTTTTGCTTCAAGGAGAGTAGGCGCATTAGGCAAAGTAATATTATTTGAGCCGTCGCCCAAGACATACAGACGTACTGTAGAAAATATTGAGATCAATAAGTGTTCAAATGTTGTACTAAACCAATTGGGTATTTCTGATAAACCTGATCAATTGTCATTAAATATTTCAGGAGATGGGTATGATGCCTGGGAGACTTTCGCTCCAGATACTTCAAAGCGTTTTCAACATCAAGTAACAGTGCCTGTAACAACATTGGATATAATTTTGGACAAAGAGGATAAATCCAAAATTAAACTGATAAAAATTGATGTGGAGGGCTGGGAAAAATTTGTACTGCTAGGTGGAACACAATTTTTTACTCAGTTTAAACCTATAGTGATGCTCGAGTTTACTGAAGACAATACAAAGATGGCCGGATATGCCGTTACGGAATTATATGACATTATGGTTGCTTGGGGTTATGAGTGGTATGCGTTCGAAAAGGGAAAGTTAGTTTCATCAGCAAGGAAAGAGAGCTATCCGTATGAAAATCTTATTGCTATAAAAAAGTAATAGGTGCTATTTAATAAACATAAAAAATTAAATGCCAGATAAAACTCCTCTTTTTACAATAATCACACCTACATTTAATTCCAGTGCTTTTATTGAGCGCCTTATCTTAAATGTACAGCAACAAGATTTTAAATTTTTTGAGCACCTTATTTTAGATGGATTGTCTAGGGATGGTACTGCTGATATTTTGCATAAATACGACTTGCTCTTTCCCAACCTTAGGGTGGTAATAGAAAAGGACAATGGTATCTATGATGCAATGAATAAAGGCATACGTTTAGCAAAAGGTCAATGGATTTTTTTTATTGGTTCGGACGATTACTTGTATGACAATCATGTATTGACTCGGATTGCCGAGTCAATTATTAATAGTGATAAACCACCTGATGTAGTGTATGGTGATGTTTGGTTCGAAAAGTATAACAGGGTCTATGACGGAATGTTTAATATCAATAAGGTATTAAGCCAAAATATCTGCCACCAAAGTATTTTTTATAAGAACGATCTTTTTGAACGATTGGGTAATTTTGATTTGAGGTATAAAAATTGTGCCGACTATCAATTTAATTTATTGTGCTGGTTGAATGCTGATGTTGTACATGTTTATACACCAGTTACCGTTAGTTTTTTTTCGTCGGGAGGAGTGAGTACAACAAACACAGATCATGTATTTATTGCGGATTTTCCTTCTTCGATTGTACGCTTAACTATAGAGAGTAATTTTACTTTTTTAAAAAAAACACAAATACTCTCCGATTGTTTCCGGAAAATAATAATCCGTTATAGTATTTCAAATGCTATGAAAGTTATAGTGAAACGCGACCAGCATTTCTTTCTGAGGTTCCTCGCATTTGTAGTAACAATCGCCACAATGCCCTATTATCTATTGAAAAATATAATAAAGAATGATTAAAATATTAAAGGCGATAATTCAGCGCATATTTTTGACATTAGGATTTAAAGTAGTGAAGGCAAAAGATGCTGATGAGATAGATAAATTTGCAACTTGGTTGTCGAGTTTTAACTTTGCAACAGTCATTGATATTGGAGCCAATGAAGGTCAATTTGCTCATAAAATCCGCAAATTACTGCCGCAAGTATATATTCATTCTTTCGAACCGATTCCGCAGGTTTTTGATAGTTTACAATTGTTGTCTCAACAGGATAGTAGATTCTCTGCGTATAATACGGCTTTGGGCAACAGTTCTGGCTCTATTGAAATTATTTTAAATGAGAGCACTGCAGCTTCTTCAATATTAAAAATGACTGAAGATGCGCAAGCTCATTTTAGCTTTCTGAAAGAGGATAATAATATTGAGATTAGCATTGCTCGATTGGATGATTTTAAATTTGATACTGAAATTCAGAAGCCGTACCTTGTAAAAATTGATGTACAAGGATTTGAACTCGAAGTATTAAAAGGTGGTGTGGATTTTATTCGAGATGCCGAATTGGTAATCATTGAGGTTTCTTTCAAATATTTGTATAAAGAACAGGTTTTATTTGATGAAATATACAATAACATCACAGCATTAGGTTTTAGGTATACTGGCAGTATTGAACAATTAATCTCCCCCAATCTTCACGAAATTATACAAGCAGATGCCATTTTTGTAAAACAAAAGTCTAATTAAAATTGATACGAAAATGAAAGAGATGCAAGTAAGTGTTGTCATACCTACATATAATGGCAAAGAGAAAGTATTGCGACTTTTAAATAAGCTCTGTTTGCAAACTAATCAGGATTTTGAAACAATTGTTGTTATTGATGGATCTACAGATGGTACCGTTGAAGAGTTGTCTAAGAGCAAATGGGATTTACAGTCTTTACAAATAATAGCTCAGGAAAATAAAGGTCGCGCAGGCTCTAGGAATACTGGAGCTAATAACGCTAGTGGAACAATTCTGATATTTATTGACGACGATATTATTCCAGACAAAACATTAATCCAAGACCATCTTGAAGCGCAAGAAAAAAATGATATTGTAGTAGGTATATTAGATTCTTATGATGATGGAGTCAACCCTGAGATGCTGGCATTTTCAAAATATAAAAATCAGCAGATGAATGCTGCAATATTCGAAAATGTGGCAGAGGAAATGACTGTACCTTATATCACCGCAAATAATTTTTCAATCAAAAAGCAGCTTTTTCAAAAACTGGGTGGCTTTGATGCTAGACTGAACGATGCGGAAGATTTTGAGTTTGCAGTAAGATGCAAAGAGTCTGGCTATCCAATATTTTACACACACAATTGCCTTGCTTACCATTCGTTACAAAAAAATTTGGAAGAGAGCGCTCGAAGGAGTAAAGAGTATCGAAAAGGACAGGAAATCTTATTGAAATACCATCCTCATATAGAGCAATATATACCGAATTCGATTAATCATATCAATATATTGAAAAGACCTTTTTTCTATTTACTATCCTTCCCGTTCTGGTTAAGACTTGCGGACAAGAATTTTTTTAAATTCTTACCTCCGAAATTTCGTTTTAAGCTTTATGATATAATGTGGACTGGTAACTATTACTATTGATTGTGTTATGATTCGAAGAATATAGCTCTCGCTCCTTCGTAAATCAATGCTTGATCCCTTTTTCCGTATCCACGTGGATATTTAGGGATATGAAAAATCCAATACGGTAATGATACCCATAATTTACTAAGCCATTTGCGGATATTTGCTTTCCCGATTTTATCACAAAATAAATATTGAGTAGAATAAAAAGCAGCATTAATTAAGTTTACTAGAATGAAAAGGGGAAGTAAAATCACGCTTCTTTTATACCAATATAAGGCAAGTGAAATTGAGGATTGTATGAGCATTGCATCTTTTGGTGCACTTTGCCCTCCAAGATGTATAATGTTAGCATCAGGATAATAACAGATTTTGTACTGCTTAGTTATTCTATTTCTACACCATTCTGTTTCTTCACAATACAAAAAAAAGTCGGGATCAAACCCCCCAGTTTGAAAAAAAACATCTTTTCTTAATAACATAAACGCGCCAGAAATATCACCCACCTGTTTAATTTCTGTCGGTTCTTGAAACTTTTTACTGATGCTAAAGGTCTTGTAGAGCAAAGGGTTGTTACTCTTTAAATAGTTCCACATAGAATCTTTAATAAATGGATAAAATGAGTCTTGGTAGCTTCCATCTTTATTAAGTAATTTGCAGCCAAGCATTCCAATCTCTTGATTTTCATTTAACTCTAAGTAATCAAAACAATTCTTGAGGCTATTATTTGTAAATAAAGTATCTGAATTAAGTAAAAGAAAATATTGACCTTTGGCCTTAGACATTCCTAAGTTATTGGCTGCTCCGAATCCGATATTTTTTTCTGATTTTATGTATTGGATATTGGGATCAATTGATAAAAAGTCTGTTTCGTAATTTGCTTTAGGCGCGTTATCTATTAAGATAATTTCGTAATCTAAATTTTGACAATATTCTTTGATGCTGCTTAAACAATTCAATGTCACAATGAGCGTATTGAAATTGATAATTATTATAGATATTTGCATCAGATTTTTGCACAAAATTATAACTTAATATCAATTTTGGATTAAATTCAGTTTTAAAAATGGGGTATTAAATTATTTAAACAAAAAATACAATTTACAACTCTTGCCACAAAAGCTCACTTATATCATTTCAAATATCGACAAAGCATTAGCCTTTGAGTGGATTGCAAGGCATATTGATAAAAAAAAATATACTCTAAGTTTTCTTTTGATCAATCCTGGTGATTCTAATTTAGAGCGATTTTTGAAAAACAATGGCATTGAGGTTCGTCGTATCGTATGTGGTAGTAAAAAAGATTGGCCATCTGCCTGGTGGTCTATATACAGTTATTTACGAAAGTCGAAACCTGATATTGTCCATTGTCATTTGTTGCAAGCGAATATTTTGGGGCTGACGGCGGCAAAATATGCAGGTATTACTAAAAGAATTTATACCCGACATCATTCCGATTACCATTTCCGATATTTTCCGAAAGGTGTAAAATGGGATAAATTAGCCAATAAAATGGCTACTCACATTGTTGCGCCGACCAATGCTGTAAAATATATTTTGAAGGCACGAGAAGGAGTATCTGAAGAAAAAATTTCAGTAATTAATCACGGGTTCGATTTAGATTATTTTAAAAATGTACCTGAGTCGCAAAAGGCAGAACTTCAACTAAAGTATAACCCCGATAACAAAAGACCGATTATTGGTGTCGTTGCTAGATTTACTCAATTAAAAGGTATACAATATATTATACCTGCATTTGGGCAACTTTTATCTGAGTATCCCAATGCATTATTACTATTGTTCAATGCGCGCGGTGATTACGAATATCAATTACGCATTCAATTAAAGACCTTACCCGAACATAGTTATAAAACGATTGTATTCGAGCCCGAATTGGCCGCAGTATATAGCTTGTTTGATGTATTTATTCAGGCAAGCACTGATACTTATATAGAAGCTTTTGGGCAAACGTATGTAGAAGCACTTGCTGCTGGAGTGCCTTCAGTCTTTACATTGTCGGGTGTAGCCCCTGATTTTATTATTGATAAAGAGAATGCACTAGTAGTGCCTTTTTGTGATGCAGATTCGATTTATAATTCGATTGTATCTATAATCAAAAATAAAGAACTGTCCCATAACCTTATCAAAAATGGATATTTAAGTGTCCAAAATAAATTCAGGTTAGAAACCATGATATCTGAATTAGAAAATTTATATAATAACGCTACAACCAACTAATAATTATGATTACACTGACCGAAATATTTTTCTCTTTTGCTTGCGCAACAGTTATTTTAATATGTTCTTATTTTGTTTCTACAATTGCATTATTCGCTGTAGGACAAAAGGACAAAAAAATCCCTGTTTTTTGGAATCTTTTTTCAGGTCTGTTTTTTATTGTCGGCATATATGCAATTATTACATCCAAAGGATTAACAGTCCTTTTCCCTTTGCCTTTACTGATATTGTTTTTATTGTACAAACTGCCAGATGAAGCAAAAAACCAGACATATAGTTATCGACCAAATTTTGTCTTTCTGCTTTCGACTATTGTTGTACAGTTTTTAATGTATTTGTACTTTATAAACCATTCAGCTGCCGATAATGTAAAATTTATTTCGGGAGATTTTAGTATTTATTACCGAGCTGCTGAAATGCTCAACAAGAGTGGAGTAGAGGCTTGCAATTTTGTACTTGAGCCAAAATCTACAGGAGCACTCACCCCTTATCATTATGGTGACATTTGGGTTTATGCGCTATTAGATAAAATAGTAAGTATAAATCCTTCTATTGTTTTCCTTATCTCATTTACGGTATTGTCCTTTGTTTTTACAATGGGTGTTTATCAATTTTGTCTTCTTTTATTTTTTAAATACGATGTAAATAAAAAATATTTTTATCTTTTGATTTTTTCGGGTCTTTTTTCCGGTTTTAACTTCTGTTTCCCTTACTTTATTTTACCGAGTGCAGAGGCGTATACTTTGTCGGTTTTTAATTGGGGTAAGGTAATTGTGCTTTCGACCTGTATGATTGGGTTATTGATCACATTGGCACAAAAAAAGCAAGAAACTATATTGTGTACCTTAGCCGTAATATCAGCTTTATTATATTTAAACGCAATCCCTGCCATTTTCCTTTCGTTGTTTTTATTATTACTTATAAGAGTGTTTAAAGGCGATATTAAATTTGTAGATTTTGTGAAATATGTTTTAGGATATGTATCGATGACCGCAGTATTAATGATCTTTCTGTATAAGTTTATTCCGCATTTTTTTAAAATAACCGACCATCCAAAAAACACTTCAAATAGCCTCCTAGCAAGTTTTCACAATTTTAAATATCTCAAAACAGCATTCAACATTTTTGTCGGTAGTTGGTTTCAATTATTTACTCTTTTACCTTATTTTATTTTACTCTTTTTAGGAATTATCAGTGTAAATAGGAAATTTAGTTTCAAAAATTTTGTACCTAGGAATGATGCAATTATTTATATGGTTTTGTTATTTTTTTCCGGACTGTTTGCCTGGGCTATATTTTATCCTGTTACAGTTGACACGGTTCAGTTTTTCCATAACATTCTAGCTCCGTTATACGCATTGGCTATCTCTATTATTCTTTTTTATTTATTATTTGTTGTACGGAACAAAGTATATACTGTACTTTGCATTCTATTGGTCTTTGCCTCTGTTTTTTTATCTAGTTATAATAAGCCATATTATGTAGAAAATTTCAATAAGGGAGATTGGCATAAACTTGAGCTATTTTTAAAAGATGCAAGTCCGAAAAATAATGTGCTGGTGAATTTTCAATCTAAAAAAAGTTATAAATACTGGGCTACAAAAAGGACTGATATGTACATACCCTTAAATATATTAAGTTACATATGGTCAAATTATCATAACGTTTCCCTAGTTATACCGTTTATTGCTATTGACAGTAATGCGACTTACTACAAAGAAGAAAAACACGATATTGAAAATACTTCCTTTTCCAGATATTACTTTTCGCATAAAAACAATGTTGATAGTACCGCACACATTATGGACGATTATATAAAACAAAATGATGTAACATATATCGCCGTTTCAAAAGATACGATGTTACCAATTCATTATAGAAACAAAGCTATAGACTCATTAATTTTGGAAAAATCCAATTTTAATATATATCGGATCAAATAAATATCATACAGATAACATTGTTTTATGGAAAAGCCATTCATTAGCATTATAAGTCCAGTTTACAATGCTGAGTATATTGCCTCTAGGCTTGTCGAAGCTATTGATCTAGCTGTTTCTAAAATTCATAGCAATTACGAAATTATACTCGTAGAAGATGGTAGCCCCGATAATAGTTGGGCAGTATTAGAGCAAATTGCCCATCAAAATAAAAAGGTAAAAGCCCTGAAGCTGAGTCGCAACTTTGGTCAGCATTATGCCATCACAGCAGGCTTGGATTTGGCAAAAGGGGAATGGGTAGTGGTTATGGATTGCGATTTACAAGACAATCCCGATGAAATTACTAACATGCTACAAACAGCTAAAGAGAAGAATGCAAAGATTGTTTTAGGGCAAAGGGTAGAGCGGAAGGACTCCTTTTTTAAGGTTTGGTTTTCAAGACTATTTTATAAGTCCTTATCCTATTTTTCCGGATCGGAATGGGACCCTACTGTTGCTAATTTTGGTTTGTATCATCAATCTGTAGTATCAGCAATAGCTAAGATGAGAGAACCGATACGTTTTTTCCCTGCCATGGTGAAATGGGTGGGCTTTAAAGTAGTCAAGATGCCAGTAGCGCATCAGGCTAGAAACGAAGGGGCTTCTAATTATAATTTTAAGAAACGATTGAGGCTGGCATTGGATATAGTGCTGGCAAATTCAGATAAACCCTTGCGCATCATCGTTAAATTTGGATTTATTGTTTCGTTATTGGCAGCCATTATTGGACTAGTTTTTATTGTACGATATTTGACCAGTCAAATAACCGTATTGGGCTATACCAGTCTGATGATTTCGATATGGTTTGTTGGGGGGATGTTTTTTATGCTCCTTGGTATTATAGGGCTTTATATCGGTAAAATATTTGAGGCGGCTAAAGAACGTCCTATATACATAGTGGAGGAAATGATTAACTAGTATGGGCAATTTTAATACACTACAGGCACTCGACTGGGATTCAGATTTTTTCAAGAAAAAAATAGCCAAGATTGACCTACAAGATATAGAGCTAAATAGTACTCAAATCAATCGCCTGATTGCGGATAGTTCTTTTGATTTGATCTATTGCTTTGCTCAAGCTGATGAGGGAGAAATTCCTTTCATTACTTCAATGTTGCATCATGCAATGTGGGTTGATGGTAAGGCGACTTATCTAAAAACTGTCGAAGCAAAGAGTATTGACGAAAATCCGTTTTTCGAGTCGGTACGGCATATAGACGAGGATTTATATGATCTTGCCATTCAAACTGGAGTATATTCTCGATTTCATGTAGATAACAATTTCGAACAGAATCAGTATAAAGAATTGTATAAAAAATGGATTGAAAATTCGGTGAATAGGACAATTGCAGATGAAGTGATTGTTTATAAAGAAAATCAAAAAAACCTAGCTCTGATTACATTAGGTATAAAGAATGCCAGAACTGATATTGGCTTGTTGGGGGTAGATGAGCATGCAAGAGGAAAGGGAATTGCTTCTCAATTGTTGGCTTATGCAGAGTGCTATGCAGCAAATAAAAATTTTAAAGAAATGCAAGTAGTAACCCAAACACAAAACGAACCTGCATGTAGGCTATATGAGAAATATGGTTTCTATGTAGATTCTTTGGTTAATATTTTTCATATTTGGAAGTAAAAATAAAAAAGCTAATGATACCTTTTAATAAGCCTTTCCTTACAGGGAAAGAAACAGAATATATACAAGAAGCAGTAGCGTCGGGTAAAATATCGGGAGATGGGATGTTTACAAAAAAATGTCATCAATTCTTTGAGCAAAAATTTGGATTCAAGAAAGTTTTGCTCACCACATCATGCACTGATGCTTTGGAGATGGCTGCCATATTGATTAACATACAAGCAGGCGATGAGATTATTATCCCATCTTATACATTTGTTTCCACTTGTAATGCTTTTGTATTGCGTGGGGCAAAAATTGTATTTGCGGATAGTTCTTCGGATAATCCCAATATAGATGCCGCAACTATTGAGCGTTTGATAACAAATCGGACAAAGGCTATTGTGCCAGTTCATTATGCAGGTATAGCTTGTGATATGGACGCTATAATGGCATTGGCAAAAAAGTATAATTTGTTTGTCGTAGAAGATGCTGCACAAGCAATAGATAGCTATTACATTGGGGCTGATGGTATTAAAAAACCTTTAGGTAGCATTGGTCATTTAGCAGCATTTTCTTTCCATGAGACTAAAAATATTATTTCAGGTGAGGGTGGAATGTTGGTCATAAATGACGAGCAATTCGCTACAAGAGCCGAAATTATTCGCGAAAAAGGTACCAATAGGAGTGCGTTTTTTCGAGGAGAAGTAGATAAATATGGTTGGGTAGATATAGGTTCTTCATTTCTGCCCTCAGATATTATTGCAGCATTTCTTTTTGCACAGCTCGAAAACATGGAGTCTATTCAACAAAAAAGAAAAAAAATTTGGCAAAAATATTGGGATGGTTTGAAAGACATTGCAAAAGCAAAAGGATTTTTGCTACCTACTATTCCTGAATATGCTACAAACAATGCGCACATGTTTTATATCGTTTTTGATAAGGCAGAGGATAGAACAAAAGCGATTGAATATTGCAAAGCCAATCATGTATTTCCTGTTTTCCATTATTTATCTTTACACAAAAGCCCCTACCATCAGGATACCTTAAAAAACTTACCACAGTCGGACCGATACACAGACCATTTACTTCGTTTGCCTTTCTTTTTTGAGATGACAGACGAAGAGATTGATAATGTTATTGATAAATTGACAAATTATTGAGCTTGTTTAGTCAAGCTGTTTTTAGCCTTCATTCTTGATTAGGGATACTTGCTGTATCTGTAAAATTTTACATTATTTTTTTAATGAGTTGTTTTATCAATGACAAAAAATGCTGAGTTTAAGTATCAAGTGCAATAAGGTTAGTCAATACTAAGAATCAGACCTTTGTTGTGCTTATGAACAGTTATCATCGTCTTAGCCAAGCCCAAGGATGCCAAATTGAGGCATTACTCTCAAAGTGGGTCTTTCGCAAACAGCGTAAGCTAAAAATGCTCAGTACCGAAGGCATTTATTTGTGGATTTATAAACACCGATTCAAGTATCATTATGACCTCACAAACCATCACATCCGACAATGTAGCATTCGCCCAACACCAACAAACAGCCAAAATACGCTACACTAGCCAGTATTTTGCCGACCCGAAAAGCCACCATCAAAGAGGTTGTAACGAAAACCAAATCGGACTCATTCGCCAATATCTGACCTTAGAAACAGAACTGAACGATTACTCAAATAAAGAAATCTTAGCTAGTCGAGCCAAAATAAACGCCAAAACTAGAAAAAAATTAAACTACTTTTCGCCAAATAAACTATTTTTACAACTTGTTGCATTTCAAACTTGAACTCAGCTCAAATTATCTTTAAAAATTACATTATGAAAAAAAGACTACTTTTTATTTTCTGTAGCTTCATGGCATTCTTTATGCTATCAACAGAAAAATCCAATGCCCAATACAAAATATTAGGGCAAAATTTTTACGACTATTGCTCCTACCAGAGCATAACCGTATTTTCTGACTCTACTAGCAGCTCTACCTATAAAATCGAACTTTCTTATGGAGACGGGCAAAAAGACACTACTGTTACTTATGGTTATCTAACAAAGAATCATAATTATTCTTCACCCGGTACCTATACCGTTAAGTCTGTATTGATAGATGCTGCTACTTGGACGAGAATGGATTCCGCAACTATGTCTGTTGCTTATACTGGCTGTACGGTGATAAAAGGTAGTTTGTATGTAGATAATAACAGCAACTGTCTTTTGGACATTGGCGACGATAGTTTGGAATACTATACCAAAATAGAAGTGGACTCCAGCAGTATTGCCATTGATACTATATATGGTTCTAAAACCTTCGAGTACCGCGCATTAGCTTCCACAGCTACCAGCTATAGCTTCAAAGTAATATCAACTGCCACTGGTCTCAGCCTTACTTGCCCTTCAATCGGCAAATTAACTGCCACCTCTTCTATTGGCAGTACGGTATATGCAGGAGCATTTGGCTTTACTTGCTCTACGAGTGTGCCAGTAGATATTTCCATCAATCCAGTAACCCATGCCGGTCGTCATGGAATGTTCATAGAAACTACGCTCAGTTCCAATTCTTGCACTAAAACAAGTGGTACCATCAGCATTACCATGGACTCAAAATATAGCTTAAACTACGCTTATCCTGCAGGTGCTACCATTGTAGGCAACAAAGCGACATGGAGCTACACAAATCTTTCTCTACTTTCCAGCAAATATTTTTATGCTTTTGGTAGTACACCATCTACTTGGCTTACACCAGGCACCTCGGTGACCAGCTCCATATATGCTACCCCGATTGCCGATGCAGATTCTAACAACAATAAAGCAACAATTACCGATACGGTTACTTCTTCTTGGGATCCTAACGATAAGCAAGTGTCTCCTAAAGGAACTGTAGCCTCAGGTACTACTCTGAACTATACTCTTTCGTTCGAAAATACAGGTAATGCCCCTGCCAAAAACATCCATTTACTCGATACTTTGAGTAGCAATTTGGATGTAAACAGCCTACAAGTAATCACCAGTAGCCATACCATGAAATTGTACAAAACAAAATTGAGCAGCGGCAAGACAGTACTTAATTTTGATTTCCCCAATATCAATTTGTTAGACTCGTCGCACCACGGTCTATGCGACGGTTTTGTAAAATTCAGCATCAAAACAAAAGCAGGGTTACCTAATGGAACAGTAATCAACAACAGAGCAGGCATTTATTTTGACGACAACGAAGTAGTATTGACCAATACCACTGCCAACGTTATCGGCATCCTCAATATCCCTAGCCAATCGAGTCTTTCCAACCTATTAGTGTACCCCAACCCTGCAGGAGATTACGTTACCATCAAAGCACCTTTGGGCAGCTACGACAATATCGAATTGATGAACAACTTGGGACAAGTAATATTGCAACAACATTGCCAAGGCATCGAAACACAAGTAAACATTAACTCTTTTGTACCCGGTATTTACTATTTGGTCAGTAAAGGACAAAACGGAGTGAGTGTACAAAAAATTGAGAAGCACTAATTGCCAATCTCATTTTAAAAGTCAAAAAGGCTGTTTCTCTAGAGAAACAGCCTTTTTTTATTGTTGAAAAATTGGCAATGTGGTCAAAAATAGTTGGTTTTTGGTCACAACTATCCGAACTAATTTTTAAGAAAAGTACCATTATCTTGAGTTTATACAAATTTAACATCAAAATGATTTAGTGTATAAATCCCATCCTGTTATAGAAGCTACGGTTTGGTCAGCGCTATTTTTATGCGACTACGTACCGTAGGCGAGCTGTGTTTCAAGTTGCGTCTTAATATTGATTCTGATTCTATTACTGTTATTGCTACTGGATTGGACATCATATCTTATATAGAAAAAATCGTGCCAAAGTGTTGTCGAATTGGTATTAAACGGTAGAAAGAAAAGGCTATTAAAAATAGTCAGGTAAATATAAAGGAGACAAACGCAAGTGAACCTGTGCCGAAGTTGTGTGAGGGTTGTTACATTTTGTCAAAAGCTTGTATTCTTGGCTACGAGTGAATAGCTATAACGGTTACTTGATTATTGGTTATAGGGCAAACGCAATTGAGCAGGTGTGACCTTTATATAGGCTTTTATACGGAACTCAGGAAGTCCTTACAAATTGCAAAGAGAACGGCACAAGTGGGCAATACCCACGAGGCTTATAGTATCAAAGTTTGTAAGGATGACGGATGTTGTAATAGTAGCGATGAAATTTCTGTAATGGAGATGGAGCGAAGTACAACAGACATACAGTTTTAAATATATAGACAACTTATGGAAGTAAGGATGACCGATTTATTTGAAACAAAATTAAAACCAATTCCGATAACTAAGGAAATGGTAAGGGCAGGGTATCGCCATGTAAAAAGCAACAAAGGGAGTGCAGGAGTAGATGCGGTTTCAATAGATTCTTAATATATTCTCTCCTCCGTCGTTGTTAATGATTATATTATCTCGTGTATATTCCATATAAATGTGTATCTCAAAAACGTCCTCACGCTTGTCAACATTTTTTACATTCCAATCATTTCCAAAATTTAAAATATCACATAAAAATCTATTTGTGTACATAAAAATTATTTTTTTATTTATCAAAAATAAT
Source organism: Limnohabitans sp. (assembly GCA_030053945.1). Taxonomy (GTDB): domain Bacteria; phylum Bacteroidota; class Bacteroidia; order Flavobacteriales; family Flavobacteriaceae; genus Flavobacterium. The sequence goes on along the minus strand of JASGCW010000069.1, from coordinate 5,514 downwards.
TTATTTTTGTATTTCATCACTAAAATTATTGTTATACCAAATGAAAGTACTTTTAGACACTAATATTATTATTCATAGAGAGGCAAATAAAATCAACAATGTTGATATTGGACAGCTTTTTAATTGGCTTGACAAACTTAAATATTCAAAATATATTCATCCCTTAACAGTTGAAGAATTGAATAGGTATAAAGGCCCAACTTCTCTTCAGACAATGAATATTAAGATTGAAAGCTATAATAAAATAATAAATCCAGCACCAGATAATCCAATTTTAAATGAAGTAAGTAAAACTGTTGACAAAAATGAAAATGATAAAAATGATTCGAAGTTATTAAATGAAGTACTCAGTGAAAGAGTCGACATTTTAATTTCAGAAGATAAGAAAATTCATACAAAAGCAGAAATGCTTGGTATTGCAGACAAAGTTTATACTATTGACCAGTTTTTAGAAACAGTTATTGCAGACAACCCTTCCTTGGTTGACTATAAAGTATTAGCTGTAAAGAAAGAATATTTTGCAAAGATTGATTTAAATAATTCATTTTTTGACAGTTTTAGAGAGGACTATATTGGCTTTGATAAATGGTTCAATAAAAAAGCTGATGAATTATCTTATGTATATTATCAAGACTTACAATTATCAGCATTTCTTTTTCTAAAAAATGAAGGGACTGATGAAAATTATTCTGACATCGAGCCTGTATTTAAACAAAAAAAAAGATTAAAAATTGGGACTTTCAAAGTAACAAGTAATGGATATAAAATTGGAGAACGTTTTTTAAAGATTATTTTTGACAATGCCCTTCAATATAAAGTAGACGAAATCTATGTTACTATTTTTGAAAAAAGCCCTGAACAAATTAGGCTTATTAACTTACTCGAAGATTGGGGTTTTAAAAAATGGGGTGTAAAGACAGCAACAAACGAAATCGTATTAGTTAAAGACTTTGATAGAAATCAAGAAGTAGATTTTGAAAACTCCAAAAAGACTTTCCCATTTTTCTCAAAAACATCAAAAGTATTCATTGTCCCTATTTATCCAGATTATCATACAGACTTATTTCCTGATTCAATTTTACGAAATGAATCTCCGATTGATTTTATTGAAAATAAACCTCACAGAAACGCTTTGAGCAAAGTGTATATCTCTCGTTCTCATTTTAAAAATTTAAATTCAGGTGATGTAATAGTATTTTATATGACAGGAGGAATTTATAAAGGAGTTGTCACTACGTATGGAATTGTTGAAAAAGTTATTGATAAGATTCCTAACGTAGAAACATTTATAAAACTTTGCAAAAAAAGAAGTGTATTCAGTGATGAAGAATTGAAAAAACATTGGGATTATTATCCAAAACTAAAACCGTTTATTGTAAAGTTCATATATGCACATTCATTTAGAAAAAGACCAAATTTAAAATGGTTAATTGAAAATAAAATCATATCTGACGTAAACAGTGTGCCAAGAGGTTTTCAAGAAATACGTAGAGATGACTTTTATAAAATAGCAAAATACGCTCAATCATAATGAAAAGTATAGCGATTTGGTACACACCAACGAACTCTGAGACTAATATTAGTAATAAAATAGAGTTGCATTTTAATTTTTGGAAAATTCCAAATGGCTCTAAAGTGCATCATAAATTTTTAGATATTGGTATTAAACTTGAAGCAACACAGTATATAGAATTATTGAACATTTTCCTACCTGTGGTTATTGATAATTCAGATTTTGAGGATATTGTTTCAAAATTTATTGATAAGCCCGAATTAGTAAATGCTATTTTCAACGAAAATTACAAAGTTCTTTCAGACGGAACGTCAAAGTCTTATGCAATTAAAAACACAAAAGGTGAACCTGTTTTTACAATTTATAAAACTTCCACTAGCGATATGGGGTTTAGGAAGTTTGCAAATGGAACAATAATTTCAATTAAAATTCTAAAACAAGAAGAAAAATCATATTACAGATTTAGATTAAAAGGGGATTTCGTCCAATCATTATCTACTATTTACAAACCAACAAACGCCATTTTAGAAAGTGCATTTTCAGAAATTGAAATGATTGATTTTAGAATTAATGAGATTAGGGATTTGAATCAAGATTTGTTAGAGACGATTAGAAAAGAAGTTTTACCAGAAATAGTTAAGCAGCATTTTTTCTTTATATGCTCGAACGAGGAAGAAGTTATTGGAAATCATCAACCATTTAGTAGTTGTAGAAACTTAGAAAACTACAGATGGGATAATTATGTTGATTTTCCAAAAGAAAAAAGTAGTAAGCTTTGGAAATTGATAAAGTCAAAACAAAATATTTATCTTGCTTATCATTGGAAAGAAGAGAAAAAAGAAAGCGTTTCAATACTTATAAAAACAAAATATGAAAAAAATAATTGGAGAACAATTGGAAAGTATTTGTTGTATGGTATTATTATTGCGGTTTTAATTGAGTTATTTAGTAACACGTTATATGATTTTTTAAAATGAGTATTGACATTTAAATGTAATTAAAATGAAAGTTGTTTTATCGATAAAACCAGAATTTGCTAACAAAATATTTGACGGTTCAAAAAAATTTGAATTTAGAAAGTCAATATTTAAAAACGAGAATGTAAAAACAATTTTGGTTTATTCATCCTCACCAGTACAAAAAGTAATCGGAGAATTTCAAATTGAAGAAATTATTAAACACGACTTAGAAACACTTTGGGAATTAACTAAAGAATTTTCTGGAATTACAGAAGAGTATTTTTATCAATATTTTGGAGACAAAGAACACGGCTTCGCAATAAAAATAAAGACAAAAACGAAATATAGAAAACCAAAATGCTTGAAAGAGGATTTCAATTTGACACCACCTCAGTCGTTTGCATATTGGACAAATACCATAGTAGAATAAGCACAGCAGGCAACAAGAGATTTGGCGTTATTCGGGCTTGACGAATTTTGCCTCAACATTTATTCTTTATTGTGCTTTTGTTTGGGCTTGACGTTATAAATTTGGCTTGTAAAAAAACATCATCCGCCGCTGCGGAAATCAGTTGGCTTTGGTTGTGGGTTAACGGAACTAGAAGTATCCAATAACGCCAAGCCCTTGCGTTAGCGGCAAGCAAATTTGACACTCTCTAAAAATTTAAAGTAATATGGACAAAAAATATTTAATGGTGAGAGCAATGCACTCCTCACAAACAGACTTTGATATTTTTTTTAACAACAGCGTTGTTGCAGTTGGGTGGAGTGAAATAGATTTTTCAAAATTTGACAAAGAAGGAATTGAACATCTTTTAGATTCTGTTGAAGAAGAATATTATAATTCCGAAGACATCTTACCACAAGTTATCGGTAGACAATTAAACCAAGTTAGACGGTTCCATAATATCAACGATGGCGACTACATAATAATTCCATTCTACAATTCAATAAGACTTGCAATAGCGGACGACAAAATCCTCTATGATCAAAGTGCTTATGATAATGATTTAGCTAACCAAAGAAAAGTACGGTATCAGTATTCAGGTGAAACTTATAAAACTATTCCAAGAGACGTTTTATCAGAAGCTTTTCAAAGAAGGTTACGTGTAAGAGGTTCTACAGTTTCAGACTTGTATGAATTTAAGGACGAAATAGAAAAACTTTTTAGCCAAGACAATTATTCTTGGACATCTGATTTTGAAGACAAAGAAAATGAATTAAAAGCATTGCTTAAAACCAGACTTTTAAACAAAATTCGCAGTGGAAAAACAAATCTTAAGACAGGCGGATTAGGACTTGAATATTTGGTAAAGGAACTTTTTATTTGTGAAGAATACAAGGCAGAAGTTTTAGCAAAGACAACTTTTCAATTCGGTGACGCAGACGTTTATGCTGTAAAGTCGGACAAATTTCAAGAAACTAAAATTCTAATTCAAGTTAAGCATCACAATGGCTATACGGACGATTGGGGATTACAGCAACTAAGTGAAATCAAATCAAGTGAAGAATATAAAGATTGCAAATTTGTACTTATTACAAGTGCAGAAATATCAGAAGGAGTAAGAAAAATTGCGGAGGAGTTAGATATTGCTACAATGGACGGTAATGAATTTGTAGATTGGTTAATTGAAAACCTATACAATTTGTCAATAGAAACTAAAATAAAATTAGGATTAAGTGCTATACCACAAATTGCCGAATGACCTTGACGACCTTGCCAGCCGCTAACAGGGCGTTTTGTACAAGTGTGTCCGAAGGAAGCCCAATAAGCAGCGGTTCGCTATTGGGCTGTGGTTCGGGCAGAAAATTATAGCCTAGCTTTTGGTTCTTATTATTATCATTTATAACTCTATTCAGCTTTAGTTCCGGGCGAAAGGAATTCTAATTCCACAACTGCACAAAGCGCTACCGTTGGTGGCAAACAGCTGCGTTTTTTTGCTAACGATGAGTACCTTAGTGCTGAGAAAATTCCTTGTAAAGACCGGTTTAAGCAATGGTGCCTCAAAAGCCCGAGCGCAATCAAGGTAAGGTTGTAAAAGGTTTTATTTTAGCAATAAAGTATTTCCTGTGTTAGCGTTTAATGGCGACTCGTTTTATTTTTTAAAACAAAGATCCCGATCACAATACTTCCAAATTTTTACAAGTACAACCCTAGGAGTTTTTTCATTTTTGTAAATCTTAAAATTTTAGAAAATGGAAACACAAAACAAAAAAATTAGTTTAGAAGTAGTACACCCCAATGCTGCCGGTATCGACATTGGCAGCCGAAGCCATTGGGTAGCGGTAGGCCAAGATGCACAAGATATTAAAGAATTTGGTGTGTACAGCGAAGACCAAATGGCAATGAGTAATTGGCTCAAAAGCAAATCCGTTACACACATTGCAATGGAAAGCACAGGCACTTATTGGCAAAATCTATTTGCCACCCTTGTAGGACAAGGATTTGAGGTTATACTCGTAAATGGTAAACAAACCAAAAATGTAAAAGGCAAAAAAACAGACATCGAAGATTGTCAATGGATACAAAAATTACATACACTGGGTTTGCTTAGCGAAAGCTTTTTGCCCGATAGTGATACCGATATTATTCGTACTTACTCTCAACACAGATTAAATCTCATCAACCAAAGTGCTAGTTGTGTAAAGCGGATGCAAAAATTTTTACGACTAATGAATATGCGATTAGACGTAGTGGTAAACGACATTGTAGGATTAACAGGCTCGGCCATTATTAAAGCTTTTATAAGTGGCGAAACAGATGGTAAAAAACTAGCTGCCAATAGACATTATAATTGCAGAAAAAGTGAAACAGAAATTGCAAAAGCATTGCAATACAATGGACGAAAAGATTATCTGTTTGCCTTGCAACAAGAGTGGAGTACTTACGAGCATTTACACAAACAAATTGTAGCAACCGACCAGCAAATAAATACCATTATCAAAACCATTATAGATAAAGACGATAATAAAAAACAACATTTAATTAACCCGTTGTGCATTTAGGCGAGTACAATTTTAAAGTTGTTTAAATTTCTGTTA
>JASGCW010000197.1 GCA_030053945.1 Limnohabitans sp. | reverse complement strand
AATGGTACTGCAATTTGTGGGAGAGTAGGTCGCTGCCTTTCTTTAAAAAAGGATTGCTTATACAAGTAATCCTTTTTTTTTTTTATTTATTTCTTAAAAATATTGAAAACTATTGATGGACGAGAATCAAAAGTTGGGCTCAAGCTAAAAAGTTGTGGATTTGATAAAATCCCATCTAACTTTTATCTTCCATTTACAGTATTTAAAATAATAAATCAATTTCTTTAAGTTTAATTGCACTAAATGTTATCAATTCACTGAAAAATAATGTGAATTCTTCCTCAAATTCTGAATAAAATTTTTCTAATTCCACTATAGATTCCTGCATATTTACTCTATTGTGTGTTCTATAATCCATTTGAAAAAGAATGATTTCAAGACCAGCTAAAGTTGCATAACTTAATAACCAGTTTCTATCAATCATATAAGGTAATTGATTTTTAGTTTTTTCAGTAAGAATATCATAATTTTTTTGGAGTGATTTATAAAATTTTTCTGTGTATCTTTCTAAATTTTCTGAATGATATTTTTTCCAATTTTTTGCAAGAAAATGGTCATAAAAGATGTCCATTATCACACCAGAATAGTGTCCGTATTTCTCGTGTAAACGATGTTTACTTTTTCTGTATGTGGTGTGAGTATCTGTAAATGAGTCTATTGCGCGATGGAGTAAAATGCCTTTTTGAATGTCTATTTGAAAATCTAGATATTGTTTACCTCGAACGCTATCGGCCATAAAATTCCCAATTTTTATGTATTCGTTTTCTCCTGATAGATAAATGTGTGCTAAATAATTCATATGTCTAATATAGTATTTTAATTTTTGTTTTATTAAACTTTTCAATTCATTACTTTTGTTAAAACAAAAAAAATCTAATGACATTAATTAAATCAATTTCAGGTATTCGTGGTACTATTGGGGGGGGAGTTGGAGATAATCTAACACCTGTAGATGCTGTAAAATTTGCATCTGCATACGGTACTTTTCTTAAACAGAATAGTAAAAAAGAAAAATTAAAAGTTTGTATAGGACGTGATGCGAGAATCTCGGGTCCAATGATTCATAATTTGGTAGTTAATACTTTAATAGGTTTAGGGATAGATGTAATAGATTTAGGTCTTTCTACAACTCCAACAGTTGAAGTAGCAGTCCCTATGGAAGAAGCAGATGGCGGAATTATTTTGACAGCTTCTCACAATCCAAAACAGTGGAATGCTTTAAAGCTTTTGAATGCTAAAGGGGAATTTCTAAATGGAAATGATGGTGCTAAAATTTTAGAAATTGCAGAAAGTGAGTCTTTTTCATTTGTAGATGTAGATTCATTAGGAGAGGTTGTTGAGAATGACGCTTATATGGATATTCATATTGATGAAGTTCTCGAATTACCTTTAGTGGATGCAGATTTGGTAAAAACTAAAAAATTCAAAGTTGTTGTTGACGGTGTAAATTCTTCAGGAGGAATTATTATACCAAAACTACTTGAGCAGCTAGGGGTAGAGGTGGTAAAATTGTATTGTGAGCCTAATGGACATTTTCCTCACAATCCAGAGCCTTTAAAAGAGCATTTAGGAGATATTTGTAAATTAGTTGTTGAAGAGAAAGCGGATTTTGGTATAGTAGTAGATCCAGATGTTGATCGTTTAGCTTTTATATCTAATGATGGTGAAATGTTTGGTGAAGAATATACTCTTGTAGCTGTCGCAGATTATGTATTAAGTAAAACACCTGGGAATACAGTTTCGAATATGTCATCGTCAAGGGCATTACGAGATATTACAGAAAAACATAGTGGAAGCTATCAAGCGAGTGCTGTTGGTGAAGTTAATGTGGTAGAGTTGATGAAAGAGACAAATGCTATAATTGGAGGCGAAGGAAATGGAGGAATAATTTATCCAGAATTGCATTATGGTAGAGATGCTCTTGTTGGAGTAGCTTTGTTTTTAACTTACTTAGCAAATCAAGATAAATCTGTGGCGGAGTTGAGGGCTTCTTACCCTCAATATTTTATGAGTAAAAATAAAATTGAATTAACACCTCAAATAGATGTTGATACTGTATTGAAAAGTATTTTCGAAAAATATCAAAATGAACAAATTTCAACTATTGATGGTGTAAAAATTGATTTTGCAAATGAGTGGGTTCACTTACGTAAATCAAATACAGAGCCTATAATTAGAATTTACACTGAATCGCCATCGCAAAATGAAGCGGATTCACTTGCTAACCGTTTTGTTACAGAATTAAAGCAAATTGCAGGGATATAATTTAAATAATAAAGCCACTTCTTAAAAAAAAGTGGCTTTTTATTTTAAATATCGTCAAAGTCTATATCTGTAAAACTTGATTTTGATTCGTCAGATCTTGATGATTGATATTCTTTTTTAAAATCTTTTTGATGACGTTCAGATATAACTTCTTCACCTTTTTGATTTAAAACATATTCAGTCATTTCATCAAGAATATCTTTGAAAGCTGCAAAATCTTCTTTATATAAATAAATTTTATGCTTTTTGAAATGGAAAGATCCATCGTCTTCTGTAAATTTTTTACTTTCCGTAATAGTTACGTAATAGTCATCAGCTTTTGTAGAGCGAACATCAAAAAAATAGGTTCTTCTTCCTGCTCGTAATACTTTAGAAAAAATTTCTTCTTTTTCTAACATTTCATTTTCGTTCATTCTCATTCTATCAAAATAATTTTTGTGTTGTGATGTCCAAATTTGATAATTTTTTTTTTTTCAACCAAACTATTTACCGTAATTCTTTTTCAGAAACTTGTTTTAAGTATAATTCTTGATAATAGCCTTCCTGTGTTATTAGTTGATTATGAGTACCTTGATGGGTTATTTTGCCTTTATCAATAACAATAATTTTATCTGCATTTTTTGCTGATGAGACCCTGTGACTAACAATTATGGTTGTTTTTTCGTTTGAAATAGTCTTTAAATTGTTAAGGATTTCTTCTTCTGTTTCGGTATCAACAGCAGAAAGACAATCATCAAGCAATAAAATTTTTGGGTTTTTTATAAAAGCTCTAGCAATTGAAACACGTTGTTTTTGCCCACCTGAAAGTGTAATGCCTCGTTCTCCAAGAATTGTTTCATATTCATTTTTAAAACTAGTAATATTTTCGTGTACAGCTGCATTTTTAGCAGCAATAATTATTTCTTTTTCTGTGGCAGATTCATTACCAAATTTTATATTATTACTTATGGTATCTGAAAATAAAAATGGATCTTGGGGAACAAAACCTATAGAGTTTCTAACATTTTCTAAATTTAAATCTATAATGTTATGACCGTCTAACAAGATTTTTCCTTCAGTTGGATCATACAAACGACTAATTAATGATAAAATTGTTGATTTACCTGAACCTGTTTTTCCTATAATAGCTAAAGTTTTTCCTTTCTCTACTTTAAAACTAATGTTATCAAGTGCTTTGATATTTGTGTCTTCATATGTTAAAGAAACATTATTGAATGTTATTTCTCCATCTAATGAAATTGATGTGGAATTGTTATTGCTAATCTCTGGTTCTATTTTTAAAAATTCGTTGATTCTTTTTTGTGATGCTTCGGCTTCCTGAATCAAAGATGATACCCAACCAATAGAAGCTACTGGCCATATTAACATATTTATATAAAGTATAAATTTTGCAATAATACCAATATTTTGAATAGAACCATTCATATACATATACCCACCAATACCTATAACGAGCAGGTTACTAATCCCAATTATTAAAAGCATTAACGGTCCAAAAAAGGCTTGTGTTTTAGCTAAATCTACACTTTTATCATAACTGTTTGAAGATAATGACTCAAAATCTTGTTCGGTATTTTTTTCAATAGTATAAGCTTTAATTACTCTTATACCCGAAAAAAATTCCTGTGAAAAACTAGTTAGTTTAGATAAATTTTGTTGAAATGCAGTACTTTTTTTATTTATTTCTGTACTTAATTTAAAAATAAAATAGGCTAAAATAGGTAGTGGTAACAAGACAATAAATGTAAGTTTTGAAGAAACTTGTATCATATAAAAAATAACAATCGTAAATCTTATAAACGTATTTATAGTGTACATTACAGCGGGACCTAAATACATACGAACCCGACCTATATCTTCACTAATTCTATTCATCAAATCTCCAGTTCTATTTTGTTTATAGAAAGATTGCGTTAAGCTTTCGTATTTTCTAAAAACTTCATTTTTCATATCAAACTCTATATGTCTTGACATTACAATTAGAGTTTGCCTCATTAGGAAGGTGAGTATTCCAGCAATTATTGTTGTTCCTAAAATTAATAATATGTTTTTTGACAATAAATTTTTAATTGCTTCAGAGTTTTCTGAATTGGATTTGAAATGATTTTCAATGACTGAGATGGAGTCTCCAATTAATTCTGGGGTATATAAAGAAAATATTTGAGCGATTATGGTGGTTAAAATTCCACCAATAAAATGGTACTTATATTTGAAGAAATAGTGGTTTATGTGCTTTAATTCT
>JASGCW010000196.1 GCA_030053945.1 Limnohabitans sp. | reverse complement strand
ACTAATCTTTCATCTTTGTGATCTTTCTCGTAAATACCCTCGCTGTATGTTGTGTCAAAAATTGAATATAACCTAAAAATATCAGAGATATTTCCTAGGAGGAACTCTATGGACTCTCGAGAGATATCTGTCTTTTGCACTGTTTGAACTTTATGCAAAATTACATCTTGGTTATTTTTTATATCTGCGACAGAAAAACTAAGGCCTTTACTTTTTAACTCATTAATAATTTTCTCTGGAACAAATTTTTTGACGATATCACCTTGCGCAATAACAAGAGTATCTCATTGAATATAGGATTGAATAATTAAATCTTCCAACAAAAAATTGTACCCAACTGATTGATAGAATAATTTGTAGTCTTTATAATCTTTCATAACTATGAGAGTTTAGTTACAGTACCTTTATTAGCATCGACCTCAACTAAGTCTCCATCTTTTAAAATTTGCGTAGCGAATTTAGTGCCAATAACACAAGGTTTTTTTAGTTCACGAGAAATAATTGCAGCGTGACACGTGATACCTCCTTGATCAGTAACAATTGCTGACGCTTTCTTCATTAATGGCACAAACTCTGGTCGAGTCATATCCGTGATTAAAATATCACCTTCATAAAAATTTTGCTTTTTAGGATTACGGATAATTTTTGCTATTCCTTGCACTTTTCCACCAAATGCTGTACTTCCTTTAATTTCTTTGGTTTCTTTAATTTTATAAAGATTACTCAAAGCCTTTTTTCCTTCAGATAGTGATGCAAAACAATCTATATAAATAGACCCATTAGTCAAAACCAAAACTGTTGCTTGTTCTTTCCTTCTTTTTATATCTTGAATACTGGTAATCAACTGACCGTTATTATTAATATCTACTGGTAAAACTGCATCAATAGTATCCATAGGAATTTTTAAAACATAGTCATAATAAACATATGACATACATAATGCTGCTGCAAGATAGTCTTTTCTTTCATCACGAACACGGATGGTTAACTGTAAAAATTCAAATAGCGTTCTCTCGTCTTTGTTATCTAAATTTTTATGAATATTATTATATTTATCTTTTAATATAACTTCCTGATCATATAATTCATGATACTTTTCTAAAGCTTTTTCTGAACTTAAAGATGCATATTCTTTCTTAAAGAAATCTAAGCCTTTTTCAAGAGGAGTGTATTGATCATAATTTTGATAAAAGTAAAAATATTTTTTTGCTACTTCTTCTAATCTAAGCCCGTCAGCTATTGCTTTTAAAGCATATTTTTCGCGACGTTTTTCAAGCGAGAGATGGTATGGATAAGAAATATCATTCCAGATTTTCTCAAAGCGATATTTTGAAATACCAAGATTATTTTCTTCAATCATTTGCCATGTTAAATCTTGATCAAGAAATGCAGAAAACCAAGAAATTGCATTTAATTCATGAACTTTATTATGCATATCAATCAAGAAACCATTCGAAATACTTCCATCTTCCATTTCTTTAATTTTTAAATCAAACATTTCTATTAAGGCTCTACCATTTTTTTCAAAAATATCTAATGGTTCTTTAAATCTATCTTTTGTTTCAAAATAACGATAAAAAGCCTGTCGTGTCATTTGCTTTAGAAGTGTGAGAGAAACATGATAAATATGGTTGTTTTGGTCACTTGGTATAAAGAATCCTGCTATGTGTGTTGGTAAATCAAAATAGTCATGGATAAATTTTCCAACACCTACAGAAAAACAAGCTAAAGAAATATTATGCATTGGAGGAAAAAGCTCTTGACCTTCTGTATATAAGACAAACTTTTGGATTATATTTTCTTCTGAGCTTGTTTTTTCTAAAATCCTCACCGTCCCATTATCCGCATCAACTTCCACTTCATCTCCGTCTTTCAAGATTTCAGTTGCAAATTTCGTGCCGACAATACATGGAACTTTAAATTCTCGAGCTATGATTGCAGCGTGTGAAGTAAGTCCTCCGAAATTTGTTATAATGGCTGAAGATTTTTTCATAATATGAACAAAGTCTGGCGTTGTCTCATACGAGACAATAACCATACCCTCTTCAAATCCATCAACATCGTCTTTATTGTTAATAATCTTAACAATTCCAGTTGCTTTGCCTTTTTGAGCAATAAGGCCTTTTAGTGTGTCAACTCTTGATATGTTATCTTTTGCAAGTAGAATTGATTTATATTCTTCTATTTGCTGATCGTTTAAAATTGTAATTTCCCCATCATATACAAATCCTTTGTTTATGATTCTTTTCTGTGCACGTTGTTTATTAAAATCTTTAGTCTCAATTTCATTTATAGTATGTTCAAGTAATTCTTGATAGGTAAGATTATTTTTCTCAGCTACTTGTAAAAATATAGGGTAGGCTATTTGAACAGCTTTGCTTACAGCTTCTGCACAACGAAAACGAATAAAAGCAAGAATGTCTAGCATCTGAACTTCTATCTCTTTATTAATCTTACTAGAAGACTCTTGATGATTATCATCTTTCATTTGCTGGAATAACTCTCCAACAGTAAAGCTGTGTACACTAAATAAATGAGAACCTTTCCATTTATATTTGTTAACATGTTCATTAATGAGAGACTTTTCTGACTCGAGTAACTCTTCATAATTTTTCTTATTAATTTGAGATTTGATTTTTCTCATTTCGTCTACCTGTTCAAGCGTCCATGGTTTTTCGCATGTTAAACCTATGGCTTGTGTGAAGAAATCAGGATTTGTTTCGTTTACATATTTTTCAAGTCCAACAGCCATATTATTTAGAGGCATCCAATATCCATGAAACTCTTGTAACTTACCTAGAAAACTAACAAGATCTTTTTCTGATTTTGAATAATCAATAAATATATCTGCTTCTTTAATAATTTTACTCTTTAAATTCTTGAAATAATTAATATCTTTATTTTTAGCATGATCATATGTTTCTTTAATGTACGTTTCAGTATCATTTTTACAGAGGAAAAAATCTCCGTTGAGATAAATTAATCCTCCATTTAGATCGCCCTTAATAAAGTTCTTTGTAATTTCAGAGTAGCGAAACCATACTTCAGCTCCAAGTGTTGCACCGTCCCATTTCCCGAGGTGATACCAATCATCCCTTTTTAGCAGTTCTTTCTTTTTGATAATCCTCACCACACCATTATTAGCATCAACTTCAACCATATCACCGTCTTTAAAAATCTGAGTCGCGAACTTGGTGCCAATTACACAAGGAATACCGAGCTCACGAGAAACAATTGCGGCATGACAAGTCACACCTCCCTCATCGGTAATAATTGCACCAGATTTTTTCATTAAGGGAACATATTCAGCTCTAGTCATACCTGTAACTAGAACTTCACCTTCCTTAAATTGGTCAAAAATATCTTCTGTAAGTACTATTTTTACAGTACCTGTATATAAACCCTTATTAGCAGAGATACCTTTAATTTCTTTTATGTTTTCTACATTTCCAAAGATTTTTTTAACTGCCTTGCCATAATCTACTGTAAATATATCTGCCTTGTCGTAATAACTTATATTCGCAACACCTAACTTTGATCTTCTTTCAAGCAGCTGAATAAATTTTGGATCTTCAAGTAGATCAATCTCTGTATCTCCTATTGTACTTATTGCTTCATAACTTAGTGAATAGTTTTCAGCAAGTACCCGAAGAACATCACTCATCATTGTAAATAGTTTTAAAACAAATTCCTTACGCTCGTCTCTAATATTAATCGCAGCTTGAATAAATTCAATAAGATTCTTTTGTTGAGTTGAGCTATTTTCAATGAGATTTTGTATTGATTGTTTATTTTTTATAATCGTCTCATTAGTTTTTTGTATTTCTAATGTTAAATCTTCAACTGAAATCTCTGCGGCTTTTTGTTTTACTAATTCAAGTCTTTCATTGGCTGTCGGTGCTGAAAAATAATTAGTAAAAGACCACGAAATATCCTTACTTTTAAGGAGTAACTCATTGAAATGAATTACAAAAGAAGGTTTTGTTGCCTGCGTTGAAACTTTTGTAAACATATCAACGTCTTTGACACCTACTTCTTTTGCTAAAATTTCTACAATATAATGATCCACTGATTCAGCAAATAATGTTGAAGCAATAAGTTCTTTTGCAAGCTCAAAGTATAATGTTATTTTAGACTTTGAATCTGTGTTTGATTCTGGAAGTGCAAAATTATTATATTCTGTGTTTATTTGACTTATAATTTCTTGATATTTTTTATACTCTGGAAGAGAATAAACAGAGTCTTTTATTCTCTTATAAGAAACCAATGAAAAATTTCTATACATTTCAAGATCAAAGTGACAAATTGCTTGATTTCCTTTTTGTAATACCAAAATAGGTTCTACATGAGTATAATCATATTGCGATAAATATTTTTTTTGAATTGCATTGCAAGCATTACCTAAAAAGGCAATAGACATGTTTCCCTGTTGATTGATATATTCTTTATCTCCTTTTTCTAATATAAATTGATCTATTTTTTCTAGATTATCAGAAGCTTTATTTGAAATTATTTTTACCA
>JASGCW010000195.1 GCA_030053945.1 Limnohabitans sp. | reverse complement strand
TATAAAACACTAAAATTCAAAAAAAAAAATGAAAAATATTTGGTAAATTAAAAAATATAGTATACCTTTGCAATGAAATTTGGAAACTATTTAAAGGGTTCAGGTAGTTTTTGAATTTCAAAAATAACAAAAATCAATTTTTAGAACCCACCTTTATTAATAAAATGAATAAAAAAACACAACCCAAATTATTTTCAGTATTATTCTATATGTCTATTATAGGGTTAATTTTATTTGAAATTTTGAAAGTATATTTTATCATGCCTTTTCCTGGTAGTCAAACTATCAATTCAATACAGGTTGCTTTTTTTTTACATTCAAATAGATTGTATTTTAGATTGCTTTTTGTTATAATAATTGTAGGTACATCTTTTTTTGTATTTAAAAAATCGCACAAGTGGTTGCCGATTACTTTAATATGTTTAGTTGTTGTTGTAGGGTATGTTTTTAATTTTAAAATGTCTGCCGATGCCTTATTTAAACAACCGCAACATCTAGTGTTTCAAACACAGTTAAATAATAAAGTTCCACCTGATAGATTGATATTAGGTGTTGAAAATAATGGCGAAGCCAAAGGCTATCCAATTCAGTTTTTAGCGTATCACCATCAAATTCAAGATACTATTGGTGGCAAACCAATACTGATAACCTATTGTAACGTTTGTAGAACGGGAAGAGTCTTTGAACCGCTTATAAATAATAAATATGAAAAATTTAGATTGGTAGGTATGGATCATTTTAATGCTATGCTTGAAGATGAAACTACTAAAAGCTGGTGGCAACAAGCCACAGGCGAAGCCATTGCGGGCAAGAATAAAGGAACTGTTTTACCTCAAATATATTTTCAACAAACTACTGTTAACAATTGGTATCGCTTGTATCCCAATGCTAAAATCATGCAAGCCGATCCTAGTTTTATTAACAAATATGATTCCTTAGCATTATTTGAACTAGGCAAATCGAAAGGCAATCTTACCAAAACCGATACAATGTCTTGGAAACCTAAATCTTGGGTTGTGGGCATTATTATAAATAAAAATTCTAAAGCCTACGATTGGCAGTATTTAACAAAAGTTCGTATTATTAACGATACATTTAATAATTCAAAAATATGTATCGCCCTTGCAACTGATCATAAAAGTTTTATCGCTTTTAACAATCCTTTTTCAAACGATTTCTACCTTCGTTCCGACACCTTGTTTTGCGAAAATGACACCTATAATTTTTTAGGGGAAAATTTAAAAATGCCTTCTGATAAATTAATGCCAATAGCGGCTTATCAAGAGTTTTGGCATAGCTGGAAAAACTTTCAACCTAATACCATTATTTATAAATCAAACAAATTTTAGGCTTCATTGATGAATAAATTTTTTTTGAAAAAAGAGCTGCCAAGTTTATCTAAGCATACGTCTATGGAATAATTTTTTGATGCCTCTTTCAAAATTTTTTGACATACTTTTATTCAATTCATTCGGTAAATCATTGATAGGTATATTTAGAAATAATGAACAAGATTATAGTAAAAAATTATAAAATGAATCTTTAAATAAAATGTCAAAAAAGAATAAACAAATAACTTTAAAAACAAACATAGGTAAAACATCTAATATTCCTATTAAAAATGAGAATAATTTTTTAATTGAATCTGATACGATTCTTATTAAAAAGACGTACATGTATTCTCTTATTTTTATGTTTATTACTATGTCTTTAATGAGTTTTCAATATGGGATATCTGGCGATGAGTTTGGGACAAACGTATGTGGTAAATTATCGTTGAATTATTATAAAACCTTTGGTAACGATAAATCAATTTTCCAAATTCCTAAAAGTATTGATAAAGACCAAAACTGGCAATTATACGGTGCTTTTTTTGTTATGGTTTGTGCTGTGTTAAATAAGATGAGTCCTTTGAATGAGTTTACAAATGAACATATTATAAACAGTTGGGCAGGTTTTTTAATGATTGTTTTTGCTTCTCTCATAACCGCCAAAATACTCAATAAACAAGCGGCTATTTTCGCTGCTTGGTTGTTGTTTTTAAGCCCGTTTGTTCTTGGGCATAGTATGAATAATCCCAAAGATATTCCATTTGCAGCTACATTTATTGCGGGAATTTATGCGATCATCTATTTTGTTGATACAATAGAAAATCTAAAAAAAATAGATTATGTATTAATTATTTTTGTTTTTGGTAGTTGTATAGGTACAAGGATTGGAGGTCTGTTATTAATCCCTTTTTTCATTGCGTATATATGTATTAATTATCTACATTCAAACATATTTCTAAAACAAAAATATAATCTAAAAAGATTTATCAAACCATTTCTGATAGTTTCTGTTCTTGGATATTTATCCTGTAGCTTATTTTGGCCCTTCGCTGCTGAAAATCCTATAACCAATCCAATCAAAACCCTAAAACTAATGACCAATTTTGATATAAGAATACTACAAGTATTTAATGGTCAAAAGATACATCCCGAATCGGATTATTTACTGAAAAACTTATTATATACAAATTCTATCCCTGTATTATTAGGGGTTTTATTTTCTATACCATTTATATGGCAGTTTAGAAAAAATAGTAAAGCATCTATTTTATATTTTATAATCTTTGCAACCATCTTTCCATTGGTATATATTATTTATAAAAAATCAGTGGTATATCATGCTTGGAGACATGTTTTATTTATTGCACCAGGAATTATAATCATTGCAACTTTTGGTTGGTATTCTTTCAATGATTATTTGTCTAAAAAAGTAAACTTAACAATAAAATCCTTGGGCTGGATTCTCTGTTCCATGTTATTATTTGAACCTTTGATATTTATTATTCAATCATTTCCAAACACCGTAACCTATTATAACATTTTTGTTGGAGGAACCTCAAAAGCACACGGTTATTACGAAATGGATTCGTATGGCAATAGTATTAAACAAGAAGCCGATTGGTTCATAAAAAATGAACTACCAAAAATAAAACCCAACGAACATAAAATTTTGGTTACAAACTTTACTACTTTGGTGAGAGAATATTTTAGACCTTATCCCAATATTGAACTCCAATACATACGATTTTGGGAAAAAAATAACAGTAAATGGGATTATGCTTTATTTCATATAGCTATTAATATGCCGACAGAACAAATTAAAAATGGATCTTGGATCCCTCAAAATCCATTACACGTTACATCAGTTTTTGGAAAACCATTATGTGTATCTTACAAACGAGCTTCTTTACATGATATGATAGGATTAGAATATATGAAAAAAAATAACCCAGATTCTGCCCTCTATCATTTTAATAAGTACCTTGCATTAGAACCCAAAGATATAAATATACTGAATAACGCCGCACATATTTATAGCATAATGCATAACCTTCCTAAGGCAAACGAACTCGTTGAGCAAGCACTCCTTGTGGATAATACGAATGATTTTGCAAATTATATAAAAGGTAATGTATTGCAAATGCAAAATAATATTGTCGGAGCAAATTTTTATTTTGGAAAATATCATTTTTATACAAGGAACTACCAAGAAGCCTACAATGCTTTTAATAAGTGTTTAGGAACCGAATTTAACAACAAAGCCAAACAATATATTGCGGAAATGAATGAAATTATAAGAAAAGCAAGGATTGAACAACGAGAATTCGAAGAAAAAGAAGCTCAAAAAAAGAAATAATTATTCTCTCAAAAAATCAGAATAGACACATAATCTATAATAATAACAAGGAAAAATAACTATAAGCGTATATGATAACCAACCCCATTAAACCCGAAAAAGAAAAAGCATGGCACAGTAGAAGCCATGCGTATTTTACTAAGCAAGCATCAAATGTGGTGTCCGCTTATATCGCCGAACATACCCAAGAAGGAGATACTGTCTTAGACCCCTTTGGCGGAACAGGAGTGACTGCCATAGAAGCACTGACTCTCAAAAGAAAAGTTATACTCTTAGATATAAATCCCCTCGCATGTTTTATCGCCAAACAAACCTGCGAACAAGTAAATACCCACGAATTAGAAATTACTTTTCATACTCTCAAAGAAAAAGTTGGCAGAGAAATAGAACACCTCTATACAATACCAAATGAGGAATTAGCAAAAAATCCCGTAGCACATTGGTATCCTAAAAATATCCCCCTTCCTAAAAATGGTTATTTTGCTTATGTGCATGAACTTTACACTCCAAGACAGCTTCATAGCTACGCACTTCTCTTTTCTGAAATAAATAAAATAGAAGACTCAAAAATGAAAAATATGATGAAATATGCTTTTTCTTCCACTATGAATAAAGTAAATCTAACCTACATGGAAAATGCAGGAAATTCAGGAGTTTTAGGATTTTATAGATATTGGAAACCATCTAAACCTATAGAGCTAAATGTGAATACTTATTTTCAAAAACGTTTTGAAAATATTCTCAAGGGCAAAGAAAAATGGAATACATATACAGAAGATATATCTGTTTCTGATAACTTACGGGTAATACATGGCTCTGTTTTAGAATTATCCAAGCA
>JASGCW010000194.1 GCA_030053945.1 Limnohabitans sp. | reverse complement strand
TTTTATGTAGAAAATTGACTTTGGTTTTGTCAAGTAAGATAAATTCAGGACTATAAACAGTTGGTTTGAAACCTAGTGTTTTTAAATTTTCTTTGATTGATAAGTCATTTTCAACTAATAACACAGTTTTAAAATCAGGATGTTTTTTGTGTAAAACTTGTAATGTTCTAACATCAAAAGACTGAATATAAATTCTATTAGAAATAGAAAATTGATTTAATACAGCAACTAATAAATCCACAAATTCTTGTGGTTTAGGATGGAAAATATCATCTCCATTTGGATCTGATTTTGTTTCAATATTGTAAAAAAGTTTCTTGTTTTTAGATTTAGAGTATTCTTCTGCAAATTGAATTATTTCACTCAATAAAGGTTTGTATGTTTTGATTTTTTGTTGTTCTAAAAAACGTGGATGAATTTTGCTTCCACAATCGTATTGTTTGATTCGGTCATAATTCATCTGATATAAATTATATTTTTTTTCTTCAGCTTCAGATATTTCTTTGCCACTTAAATCCAAAGCGATTTCGTGTGACAAAAATGGTTCGTGAGAAAGTAATACCTTTTTGTCTTTTGAAATAACAACATCCATTTCGAGAGTAGTAACACCTAAGTCGATAGCTTTTTTCATTGCTTCGATTGTGTTTTCAGGTAGTAAACCTCTGCAACCTCGATGTCCTTGAATATCGAAATTTTGACTAAATCCTATGAGAGGGAATAGTAAAGTTAAAATGAGCTTTTTCATTATATTTTTTTTATAGCTTCGATTAATAAATCGATGTCTTCTTTAGTGTTAAATTGGGAAAATGATACTCGAATATTTGGTTTTTTTAGGTGCTCTTTTTCGACAAATGCTTCTAATACATGCGAAGGTTTTGAACTTCCAGATTGACATGCACTACCTCTTGAAATTGAAACACCATTCATATCCATTAAAAAAACTATCATTCCAGATTTGCTTTCGTCTAATGGAAGTATGATATTTAGAATATTATGTTGGGTAAGGTTAGGATTACTTGCAAAAATAATCTCAGGAAATGCTACTTGAATTTGTTCAACTAGATAATTTTTTAATTCCAGAATATAATTTTTATTCGCTTCTAAATTTAATACCGAAATTTCAAGGGCTTTTGCCATTCCAGCAATGTTATGTAAGCTTTCTGTACCAGCTCTAATGCCTTTCTCTTGTTCGCCACCAAAAAATAACGGCTGAAGAATAATGTTTTTACGAATAAAAGCAAAGCCTACACCTTTTGGACCGTGGAATTTGTGTGCACTTGCAACTAAAAAATCTATAGGCAATTCATTTAAATCAATATTTGATTTACCTATTCCTTGAACAGCATCGGTATGAAAAAAAGCATTTGCATTTTTGCATAGTTTAGCAACTTTTTCAAGATTTAAAACTGTACCTATTTCATTATTCACATACATTAATGAAACTAATGTTTTTAAATCAGTATCGAGTAACTGTTCTAAGTCTCCATAATTTATCGTCCCATCTGGATTTAGCTTGACATAATCTATAGTGATGTCTTTTTCTAAATTTAAAATTTCAACGGTATGGAGCACCGCATGATGTTCAATTTTGCTGGTAATGATTCTTTTAATCCCTAAGCTTTTTACTGCCGATTGTAAGATAAGATTATTAGCCTCTGTAGCACATGAGGTAAATATTATTTCTTGAGCATTACAATTTATTGCTTTTGCAATGCTTTTTCTGGATAATTCTAAAACGTTTTTTGCTTCTCTACCCACAAGGTGTGAGGATGAAGGATTGCCATAATTCTCTGTGAGAACCTTTGTCATTTCAACAATCACTTCTTGATATAATGGGGTAGTAGATGCGTTATCTAAATATACTCTTTTCATACTTTTCAAATTTAGCAATTTTATATCTTTGAAAACAAAAATTGCTGCCTTGAAAAAAATCCTTTTACTTTCTGATACCCATAGTCATATAGACGACATAATTTTAAAATATGTTGAATGGTCTGATGAAGTATGGCATGCAGGTGATATTGGTGATATAAAAGTAACAGATATTCTCAAAAAACACAAGCCACTACGTGCTGTTTATGGTAATATTGATGGGGTAGAAGCAAGGAATGAATTCCCGTTACATAATCGTTTTTTTTGTGAAAAAGTAGATGTTTGGATAACGCACATAGGAGGATATCCAGGCAAATATAACCAGAATATTAGAGAAGAAATTAAGGTCAATCCACCTAAATTATTTATTTGTGGACATTCTCATATTCTGAAAGTACAGTTTGATAAAACACTTAATTTGTTGCATATGAACCCTGGGGCTTGTGGGAAGAGTGGTTTTCATCAAGTTAGAACAATGCTTCGTTTTGTAATTGATGGTGATTCAATTAAGGATTTAGAAGTAATAGAATTAGGGAAAAGATAAAATTATGGATTAGTGAGTTCTATAATTATTTTAGTTCCTTTATTCTCTTCTGATTTGATTTTTAACTTCCCATTCATTGATTTAATTCGTGCTTTTATCTGGGTTAATCCAAATCCAAAGTGAAGTTCACTAGTATTAAAACCTTTTCCATTGTCGGTAATGGTTATTTGCAATTTATTATTTTCAAATTCGTTGATGGTTATTTCTGCCAAATTAGCTTTGCTATGCTTAATGATGTTATTTGATAATTCTGAAATGATATTATATATAGTTGTTTCAAAGTTTTGTTCAAATCGTTTTGAGATACTCATATTAGAAGTAAATTTAAATTCTAATAATGAATTAGAATTTCTTTCACACAAATCGTTCAAAGCATATTGTAAACCAAATTTAACTAGTACAGGAGAAACTAAGTTGTGTGATAAATCTCTAACACTATCGTGAGCTGTTTTAAGCAACATTCTCGTTTTTTTGATGTCACTTTTTTGTTCATCTGTTAGAGAGCTTTCTAAAGCAGAAAGATGTAAACCAATAGATGAAAGTGTGGCACTGACATTATCGTGTAAAATGGCTGAAATTTTATTTCGTTCTTGATCTTGCCCATCAAGTGTCGCACTTATTATTTTATATTGTAATTCGTTGTCAATATCTTTGATTTTGTTTTTTTGTTTAAGAAGTAAGTTTTGGTAATAAAAATATAATACAAGCACTAAAAAAATTATTAATGCAGCGATAAGGAATAAAATTTTTTGATTTCTCGCTTGTCTTTCTTCAATTTCTTTTTTCTCTTTTTTGTATTGTTCTTCTACTTTACTTATTTTATACTTGGTTTCAATTTCGTTTATGCTTTGATTTAATCTGCCATCAAAGACTTCATCATTAAATTCAAGGAATTCATTGCTATAAAATAAAGCTTGTTTATAATCTTTCTTTGCTTCATAAGCATATGAAATATTAAGGTATGCATCATATAGGATTTGGTAACTTTTACTTTTGGAATGAGTTTCTAGAATTTGCTTGTATATTTCAATTGATTTATCGTAATTCTTTTCAATTGTCATATAATAGACTCCAAGATTATTTCTAGTTCTTGATAAAAATTCGGTGTCTTTTAGTTGCAATGCTAATGCATAGCTGGAATCTAAATATTTTTTTGCTAAGATATTGTCTTCTATTTTTGTAAAATAAGCAAAATGGTTTGTTAAATTGCTTTGGATTTGTTTTTTGTCCTTAGATTTTCTACAATATTTATCTACCTGATCTAAATAATATTTTGTACTATCAGACTTTAAATCAAAATGAATCTTAAAGAAACTTTGATAAACATTACACAATAAATAGTTGTTGTTAATTTTCTTAGCAATTCTTTCAGATTTTTTCAGATATTGTTGAGCTTTTGAAAATTCAAAAACAGAACCATTATAAGCACCAATATATTTATATATATTTGATAATTCATACAAAAGATTGTTTTTTTCCGCTACATCTCTTGCTTCATACAAAGTTTTGAGACTATTCTCTACATCTTTAAATTTATAATAAATCTGTGCTTTTTTAAGCATAATATCGCAAAAAGATTTGTAATCTTTTTTTTCTAGAAAAGCAGCTGATTTGCTTCTTGCAAAATTTATTGCTTTTAAGCCATTCCCTTTTTCTAAATAATAATCAATTGAATCTGTTTTGGCATTATTGATTTTAATGCCAAAACAGATTTGAGAAATGATTAGACAAGTTATAAAGTAAATTTTTTTCAATGGTCTATAGTTCTATTCCAATTTTTGGTTTTTTGATTATAACTCCTGATTTTTGATGTTGCTCAAAATCTACATTTAACAATTTTGTATTAGTCGATAAAGGTTCTTCATAACTAATAAAATTTGTTGAAGGGTCGTTTTGTCCTGGATTCAATTTAATTGAAATCTGATAGGTACCTCCAGAAGGAACAAGTTCATAAGAACAATTGTCTGGGATTTGGAAAATAAGATTAAAATCTGTTTCACTTTCTTGGTTGATGGCAAATAAGCCGAACATTGGATTTGACATAGGTATAATTGTTTTTCTGTTTACGGGTTAATTAAGTTGTGTTTTGTTGCAAATAAGACAAGGCCTACAGTGCTTTTAGCATTTAATTTTTTCATTAAATTTT
>JASGCW010000193.1:832-4596 GCA_030053945.1 Limnohabitans sp. | reverse complement strand
TTATAGAGACTGATGACCAAATCACTTTTAAATCTGATACATCCAAAAACAAATTAATAAACACCTGATCGATTTTCTTATAAATTTATCATATGACTAGAAGAATAATCACCCATTCCTTTTTTTACATTGCCTTATTGTTCATTGCTTGTAAAAAAGACTCAGCAAGCAGTTCTAACAATACAGTACAAATGATGGATGTTGCTTATGGTACAGATCCTGCAATGACAATGGATGTGTATTTGCCTGCCGAAAGAAGCACTACTGCTACATCAGGGTTAGTAATCATCCACGGAGGGTCTTGGGTAAACGGCGATAAGGCTGATATGAATGCCTATTTAGCTGAATTAAGAAACAGGCTACCATCATATGCCATCTTTAACATCAATTATCGCCTCGCTACAATTAGCGGTTTTAATTTATGGCCTACCGCCATTAACGATGTTAATGCAGCCATTAATTTTATACAAACAAAATCTGCAGAATACAAATTCAATGGCAGTAAACTTGGTTTGATTGGCGCAAGTGCTGGTGCTCACTTGGCACTTTTAAGTGGTTATCAAAATAATACAGGCAATCGTGTAAAAGCTATTATAGATTTATTTGGGCCTACCGATATGCTCGATTTATATAATCGGCCTGCAGATGCAAATACAACATTATTTCTGAACTTATTTCTACAGGGCACTCCTTCTACTAATTCGACTCTATACAGGTCTGCAAGTCCTTTATATAGTGTTAGTGCATCTGTACCGCCCACAATCATTTTTCATGGTGGCTTGGATAATACTGTTCATATTCGTCAAAGTGATAGCCTGAATAACCGTTTAACCAATGCTGGTGTAAAAAAGCAATACATTGTTTACCCAACCGAAGCACATGGCTGGATTGGTACAAATCTGCTGGACACTTATAATAAGATGACTGCTTTCATTACAGAGAACGTGAAGTGATTCTTAAAAAAAGCGTATACAATAGCAGCTGTAAACCTATTTTTTCGCATATTCACACTTTGTACATTATGCCACAGCTCAGACTCAAGAGTACAACGCTATTTTAAGCCAATTTATGACAAGACAACAACCAGACAAATGAACAACTATTAAACAACAAAATATGTTAGGAGAATTTTTATCAAACAACAAAAGCAAAAAGGCACTTTGGCTCATTTTGGGACTGTGCTTATTATTAATTACAGCGGGACTAATTCTTTCTCAAACAAAATGAAGATTATGAAAAGGAAAAAGTGGTGGAAAATTTTTAAGATTATTTGGTTTAGCCTTGTGCTAATTTTCTTCGTTTGGAATTGGACGACATTCCAATCTCACAACATTCCCAAGGACACATTTTTAAATTCTGACATTGTCTCTGTTATAGAGACTGATGACCAAATCACTTTTAAATCTGATACATCCAAAAACAAATTTGAAGTAATCTTTTTTCAAGGTGGCTTAACTGACCCCAAAGCATATGCACCACTTTGCAAAAAAATAGCAGAAAATGGATTTACTTGTCACCTAATAAAAATGGATTGGAGGCTTCCACAATATGACTATCAAAAAATATCAACTCTGTTTGACCTAAAAAAGGGGAATTATATTATTGGCGGACATTCACAAGGCGGAAAAATGGCAGCTCAATTCGTTTATGAAAATCCAAGCATAATGAAAGGGCTTCTCCTAATGGGAACTTCACACCCAAGAGACATAGACTTGTCAAGTCAAAACATTCCTTGTATAAAATTATATGCCGAAAACGATGGGCTTGCAAGTGTTGAAGAAGTAATGACGAATAAAAACAAACTTCCAAAGGATACAAAATTAGTTTTGATAAAAGGAGGCAATCATTCTCAATTTGGGTATTTGGGCAAGTTACTTATGGACAGTTCATCTGACATTTCATTAGAAGAGCAACAACAAGAGACATTTGACAACTTGATTAACTTTATGAATGATATAAAAAACAACTTAAAATGAAAAAGGTATTCCTATTGACCACTTTTGCTTTTTTAATTGCTTTCAGTTATTCACAAGAAACTTATAATATTACTTACAAGCAACTAAAGGACTATGAGGGACTTTACGAGTACCAAAATAATGCTACACTAAAAATTGCTATCTCCCCTAAGGACTCAATTATGTACGCTATTATCAACGAAAGTAAGTATAAATTATCTCCGGTAGAGAAGGACTTATTTATAGATATGACTAAAACTAAAGTTCAATTCTTCAGGAATAAAAAAAATAAAATAGCAGGTTATTATTATGCAGGAAAAGACACTTTTAATTTGTTAAGCACAAAAGTTGCTTTTCCAAAAACAATGTGGTATCCACGATATAATGTTCCAAAAAACTACAAATATTCGTACCAGCAACCTAAAAATGATAATGACGGTTTGCAAACAGGGAATATCAAAAACGCAAGTTTAGACACCGCTTTGTTAAATGAAATGATGCGGAAAATCCTTGATGGCACTTATCCTAATGTTCATAGTGTTTTAATTATTAAAGATGGCAAACTTGTTTTTGAAGAATATTTTTATGAATACAATAAAACCAAACTGCACGAACTTCGCTCTGCTACAAAAAGTTATATTTCAGCATTAGCCGGAATTGCCATTGACAAAGGTTATATCAAAAGTGTAAAAGAAAAGATACTTACTTATTTTCCAGAATACACATTTAGGAATAATTTAAATGCTAAGAATCAAATTTCCATAGAAAACCTTTTAACCAACCAAAGCGGACTTGATTGTGATGTTTACAATCCCAAAGCGGTTGGGAATGAGTCAATAATGGCCTATGAAAATGATTGGATTCAATATTCACTTGACTTGCCAATGAAAGATAGTGCAGGCGGTATTGGACAATACTGTTCAAGCAACCCGATAATACTTGGTAGAATAATCGAAAAAGCGACAAAAATGACTGTGCCGGAATTTGCAAGGCAAACGTTATTTAAAGATTTAGGAATTAATAATTTTATATGGAATTTTAAACCCAACAAATCAAGTGCAGAAACATTTTGTCAAGTCAATTTAACACCAAGAGATATGGCAAAATTCGGATTACTATACCTTAACAATGGAGTATGGAATGACAAACAAGTGATTTCTAAAGAATGGGTAGAACAATCATTAGCAAAGCATTCAATTTTGGCTGGGCTTGATTATGGATATTTGTGGTGGACAAAGTATTTAGATGCTGAAGGTGTGAGATATTATGGAAAATTAGCGCAAGGAAATGGAGGACAAAAAATTTATATATTTAAGGAGCTCAATTTAGTAACGGTGATAACTGCAGGGCATTACAATATGCAATCATCAAGTAATGAAATAAATGCAAAGTATATTTTGCCTGCATTTAACAAAAAATAATTAGCACTCAATGAGGCACAAAGACACAATGGTTTGCTAATATGTCAGCCGAGGGCTTCTTTGAAACATTCTGCAAGGTTCAACAGCAGTAACTCTATTGAATTTTTGCGCTGAATTATCCCGCCAAGTTGCCAAGCCGTTTTCAGTTATAAAATGTTCAATCATTGCTTAATCAATAGCATAATGTACAATTAAACCAACAACACTCTCATAAATCTTACTTGGCATAGCAGCAATAAACACATCACGTAAACTGATTTTTAACCGTATGCAAAAAATTATCATTAGGATTTATTGATAAATTAAAAAAAAAGTAGATTGAGGCTCCTGTGAGAGCTACTGGGATCGAACCAGTGACCCTCCCGATTGAAAATCGGGATGCCTAAAC
>JASGCW010000193.1:0-732 GCA_030053945.1 Limnohabitans sp. | reverse complement strand
AAACCCCCGATTATCGGGGGCTCTGTGGGAGCTACTGGGATCGAACCAGTGACCCTCCCGATTGAAAATCGGGATGCCTAAACTTTAGCAATTAATTCTTCAATCTTTTTGCGACTCTTCCACCCTTTTATTTCTTTCTCTCTTGCCATTGCTGCTTGCTTTGTTTCAAAAATTTCCTTGTAAATTATTTCCCAATCTGAAGCAGTTCCAGTAAATCCTTTGTGATTGGAATTGTGTTTGCGTAACCTTTCTACCAAATCATCTCTTGTATAACCAATGTAGTAACGGTTGCGTTGACGAGAATATAAAATGTATGTGATATACATAAAATAAAAAACCCCCGATTATCGGGGGCTCTGTGGGAGCTACTGGGATCGAACCAGTGACCCCCTGCTTGTAAGGCAGGTGCTCTAAACCAGCTGAGCTAAGCTCCCATTTAAAAAAAACATTACCTTGTTTCTTTTTCGGGAGTGCAAAGATAAGGTTGTGAATTTTGTAACCAAATTTTTTTGAAAAAAAATTAATTGTATTGTACAGCAGGCAACCTCAAATGTTGTGCGTCAAACACAAATAGTTCTTCTATTTCATACGACCAATACTTATACAAAGGTGATTTTGCCAGATAACCATCCACTTCAGCTTTATCTGCAGCATTAAAAATAATCCAACAAGTATAACTTTGCACTCCCGAAAAAGAAACAAGGTAATGTTTTTTTTAAATGGGAGCTTAGC
>JASGCW010000192.1 GCA_030053945.1 Limnohabitans sp. | reverse complement strand
ATAATATACATTAATTAAAAAAATGCGAACTAAAGTTCGTATAAGTAGATGTTATAGGTAAGGCTATTGCGACTTCGGATTCCGTTTTTTGTCTTTTACCCATTCCAAAAACTCTTTTTTGTAGTGGGCAAATTCTACCATTACCCAAAGTATTTTGAACTTTTTACCTAAATAGTCAAGCAACTCTTTCAATAAGTAGCCCACTACAATTACACTTCCAATCGTGGCAGAAAGCCAAAAAACTAACAATCCAATCCAATAATAAATTTGTTCCATCTTTTAAGTTTTGTTAGAAACCCTACCTATAACAGCACATAGGCAATATGGCGGGGTTTCGGTTGATATTAAGTTTTGTTTTTCAAATCAAGTTTAGTGCTTACAGAAAGGTTAGTGTTTCAAAATCCGCCACATCGCCTATCTGCAAAACGTTCACCGCAATTAAAAAAATAAAAACAAATAACCAAATAAATAAAATACATGCAAAATCTCAATGGGATATTACAAGCAGTTAAATAAGTCAGCAGAGTGGCTAGTTTCAATTCAAAACCAAACAAATTTTGGTTGGGGGTTGTCGCCAGGTCAAGGAACATCTATTGTGAATACAGCAGAAGCAGTTTATGTTCTTTCCCAAACTCAATCGTACCATACTGAAATAAAGAAAGGAATTGATTTTATTCAAAGTAGGCTTCAAATCTCAATTGATAAGCAAGGTAATAGAACTCGGTATGTTTTCTTTGCCCTTTTGGGTTTGATTGATAATTTGGATAAATCAGATGTTAACTTTGTAAATAAATGGTCAGAATGGCTAATCAAAGCCAGAAATAAAGACGGTGCATGGGGACACGAAGCGAATGATGAGCAATCGCTTTTGTTTCCTACTTGTATGTCGTTGATAATTTTACACAGATTAAACTATAAAATACAAGAATTAGAAACAGGGTATAATTGGTTAGCGAGTAAAGTCACAGATTTGGGTTGGAGTTTCGGGGGCAGTAATCAACCATCAACAACAGCAACAGCCATTGCTATTTGCGCTTTAAGAAATGTTAGAGATGCAGACGACCCAATCTTTGAAAAACCCAAAATTATTTTGTTGCAAAACGAAAGATGGGCAACTGAACGTGAGGACCACCCAGGTACTCTTTGGGAACATTCATCTTATATGTGGATTTTCCCTGCAATGTTTAAGTTAGAAATTGACCCTTACAATAAAACTATTGCGGAAGGAGTAAGGCACATAAATGAGTATAATTGTAATCACGGTTGGAAAGAACCATCGGGAGGAGTAACGGTTAGAGGTCAATTTTGGGCTGTTGTTGCTTTTGAAGCAGTACACATGGCTTTCGACCCTGCAATCCATCCTTATAGAATAGAAAGTTCCATTGCACAAAGTGCATTGAGAGAGCCTGAATATGTAAACATTCGAGTTCACAGTTCTTGGAGTATGATAATACCAAGTAAAGTATATCGGCTTTTCACCTATTCTCTTTTGACGGTTTCATTTATAGCGTTTTTAGGTATTCATCGCCTTGCTAACTTGCTAAATCGTTGGTTTGATTTTGGAGTAGCAATTATATTTTTTGTAGCAGTGTATTTTTTAGTTCAGAAAAGAAAAACTCTTTTTTCAAATTCATTTTGGGGCTATTTATTTACGATAGTAGCCGTTCTAAGTTTTATTGACTTAGTTTTTGATTACAGTGTAAAACAAATTTTTGAATTTATAACAGAAAAAATCAATCAATGGAGCATCAATCAACAGAAATAAGACGAATTTACAAATTCGGGCTTGCAACAATCCGCAAAAACCGTTTGCTTCTTTGTGAGCCTCATGCGTTCACAGATTTAATACTTCCAGGAGGTATTATTGAAGGGGAAGAAACTCATATTGATAATCTCTTGCGGGAAGTCGAAGAGGAATTAGGCGAAAAGGCAATATTAGATACAAACTCACTTCACTATCTTGGGCATTTTGTTGATTTTGCAGCAGGTCGCACCAATGTGGTTGTAGAAATCCATCTTTATCTTGGCAATTTGAAAGGCAGGTTAAAAGCATCATCTGAAATAAAAAAACTTCATTGGTTTAGCCCTTCTGATGATTGGTCTTTGCTATCACAAATTATTAGAAATAAAATCTTGCCCTTTTTGATTGAGAATAATTATTTGACTAAAAATGATTAGCGTAGTTTTAGCAGCAGGGATTGGGGAACGACTTAGACCTTTTACCGAAACCTACCCAAAACCATTACTTCGGTTCAATGATGTCTCAATTTTGGAGATGACATTAAGAGCCTTGCCATTATGCAATAAAATAATAGTGGTTGTTGACTATTTAGGAGACCAAATAATTGAGGAACTAAATAAGTTCAATTTGAGCAATATAGAAATTGTTTGGCAAAACAAAAACTATAAAGGAACTATGGGGGCTGTTTTAAGTGCAATGAACTTAATTGATGATAACTTTCTTGTGATTTGTGCGGACAATATATATTTCAAGGAGGATTTAATACGGCTAACTGAAAAAACCAATACATTTCTTGCCCTTAATATCTCAAAATCGGAGAAAAAGGTAAAGTACCCTTTTGCCAAATATTCAGTATTCCCACAGGCAAGTAATAGCGAAAATGTAATTTTAGACGCAGGCGCATGGTTTCTTGAAAAAAGGTTTATTGAAGCGAAACCATTTAAAATTGAAAATGGCAAAGAGATTGGAGTTCCTCATACGATGAAATTTTTGTCAGATACTGAGGGGGTGTCTTACGAGGCAATTTTTACCCAAAAGTGGTTGCCAATTGGAAATTTAGAGGAAGTTTTAATCGCAGAGAAACAACTAAAAATGAAGTCTAATATAAAAAAGCGGTGAACAAAACATGGTCGCACATGGCGGCGAAAGCCCAACCCGCAAAGCCAACGCTCGCCGCCACGTCGCCCATGCAAACGTTAGCGGTAAGTTTAGACCGACAAAACGGGGAAGCCGAAAACCTATTAGAGTAGGCAAACATTAAAAAAAAATAAAATGAAAAATCTGATAACGCTTTTATTGACAATTTTAATTGCAAGTACAACTGTTTACGGACAAGAGACAAAAGAAAAACAATTGAGTAATGCTGACCAATTTTCTGCAAAAGCTGGTACTTTAATTGAAAAACAGTTCATTGACATCGGACAAGTAAAAGGTGTTCAAGTCAAAGTTCTAAAATTAAAAGATCTGAATGACGGAACAACCAAAACTGCACTTAGACTGGAATATGAATATAAGAGCAGTTATTCAACGGACACAAAAATTGCTTCTCTTGATAGTGACGAAATTGAAGGGCTTATAAAGTCAATTAAAAATTTACAAGCAAATGTTTTTACATCAACTCGTGATACATATACAGAAGTAACTTTTAAAAGCAGAACAGGATTTGAAGCAGGTGCGTATTATGACACAGGTAAAAGCAAGTGGACAGCATATATGCAACTATCAAAATACGACAGTAAGTCATCAGTCTTCTTGAACACAGACGACTTTTCAACATTTCTGACTTTAATAGAGCAAGCTAAAACGAAAATGTAAAAACCTACCGCTAACAAGGTATTGCCAAAAGCGGGGCTGAAGTTTTTCAATGAAATTTTTTGCTATATTTGAACTGTGGTATTTCTATTGAAGTTCGGTGCTAATTTCCCCCGCCTTCGGCAATACCCGACCGTTGGCCGCTATACTTAAAATAAAACATGAATACATCAGAAATAATAGAACTCCTAAAAGCACTTGGACCAATTGCTATTTCATTATTTTGTTTTGGAGTTAATTACAAAATAATGAACGAAAAAATCTCTGTGTATAAAGAAAGAGAAAAAAATTACAAAAAACAATTTGAGCTATTTGAAAAAGTTAAAGATTCCGAGACTAACCACTGGAAGACAAAAGCAGAAGAATTAGCCAAACAACTAACCGACAATATTAAATCAGAAATCAACTTTAAAAAAATAGAAATTTCAAAACCTAATCTTATAACTAACTCAATAGAAGGAAAAAATGTATTCACAAAGTACATCGACTTTTTTAATACTATTAAAGAAAGTGATTTTAAAAATTTTGATTTTAACTTGGAAACCTTGATAATGTTGCACATGTATTTTTACGGTATCAAAGATTATGAAAAGGCAAGTTTAGCATTATCTGAAGCAATAAAAAAAGACCCATTTAATTCAAGTTTATATAGCTACCAAGCAGGCACTTTCAAAAAAATGGGAAAAATTGAAGAAGCAATCGAATATTGTAAAAAAGCAATTTCTCTAAATTCTAACAATGCAGATGCTCTATATAACTTAACAACACTTATGGCAATAAAAGGTGATTTTGTTCAAGCAAAAAGTTTGGCTCAAAAAACTATAGAAGTTAATCCAGACTTCCGAAAAATAATAATCAATTCAACATATCTTAAAGAAATTAAACTTGAAGACTAAGATGTACAGCGGCCAACAGCACCTACCCAAAAGGCGGGCATTCGTCTTCACATGAATCTTGAAAAGTAAAAGAATCATCGATTATTTAAGTTAATTTCGTCTTCAAACTCCCGCCCTTCGGGTAGCTGCAAAACGTTATAAGCAATTCAAAAACAATACAATTTTGATAAACCAACGGAAAGAATTAA
>JASGCW010000191.1 GCA_030053945.1 Limnohabitans sp. | reverse complement strand
CAGTTGCCTGTGTGTGTAATTCTACTGCGTAAAAACTATTTAATGGATACATTGTTAACTAACAATTTGTGTGCAAGGTACAACAATTTTCAATAAATACAAAATTTTACAAATTTTTTGTCCTGATTGACCCAAAAACTAAATATCTTATCTTAACTTTTTAAAACAGATTACAAATTTTTTAAGTCGTTATAATTCTGTCGATGCTGTTTCATAAAGGATTTTATAGTTTTTATTTTCTACTTGCATTTTTTAGTTCTTAGTTTTTAGTGGTGGTTCTGTAAAATATATGCTAACGGTTTGGGTTTGGCGTAGGTGGGGTTTAGAAGCACTAAACTGTCTGCCAGCACTGAACTTGATACGAAGCACAAAGCTTCATTTAAGCACAGAACCGCCACTTTTGCCAAACCCGTGTTAGGCGTAGTTTTTATTTCTTTAGTACTTCTGTCCTGTGATATTCCATATATTCTTCACGTCCTGCTATTGGCAAGTGTGAAATTATTTTGTTGTCCGAAATACCAAGTTTTGAATATGTCATATTTGATAAAAATGGTGATAGAATAGTTTTTTTGTCGTTGGTAAATGATAGAAAACCTCTGTCAAATAAACGGTCAAATGTTGGTGTCAACATAAAACCATTTAATGGGTCAATTTTTTCAATGTCGTTGGATGCAACCCATGGTTTAATATGGCTTGCAATTAATAATCTGTCCTCTGAAACCAATGTAATTGGGCAAAATGGACAAAGTGCAAGTAAATTCTTTCTATATTCTCCTTGCCCAATTCTTGCTCTGTAAAGTTGTGTTCTTTCTAATTTATCGTCTATTGTTTCTTCAATTTGCTCTTGTTCTTTTTCAATAGTATAAGGGTGTTCTGCTTCTCCAAAGTAGTCTGCAAACAAACGAAAATAGTAATTTAGTTTTCCTTTTTCGTCCAGCAACTTCACAACAGAGATAAACGTAATGTTTGGCAATGAAAGCTCTCTGATTATCTTGTATGCTTGGTCGGTTGAGTTAACGTAAACTCTTGGGCCAGCTATTTGAGCTTGCTCTACAACTTCGAAATCAATTCTTTCAGGCAAAGCGTCTATTTTCTTCTTCCTTTCATTCCAAAGATTAGGTAAATTTTCTTTGTTAATATAAGGCTGTTCTGGTTTATGATATTCAACTTTGGTCTCCTCCAAATACTTTTGCAAATCGGACTTAATCAAAAAACAAGAAATGGCGAAGCCATTGTTTCCAAAGAAACTCCTTGTTTCTTGAACATCTTGTCCGATGTACAGTTTTGCTTCTCCATTACCACCACCAATTTTGTTTTGGCGAACCACAAAACTGTCTGCTATTGTAATTTTCTCCTTAGTATCTACTACTTTAAAATCGTGATTGTCAAGTATAATATTCATAGGCTATTTAGCGAATTTAGTTATATCCATTTGTTTTAAAAGTGCAATAAGAACATCTACTACAATGCTATTACCCGCTTGTCTATACATTTGTGTGTCGCTAACAACCTGCTTAAAATCGTCACGGAAACCCATTAAGCGTAAGCATTCCTTTGGCGTTAATTTTCTAATTCGTCCTGTATGGGTAACATAATTATCAACCCCTGCACGGTGC
Source organism: Limnohabitans sp. (assembly GCA_030053945.1). GTDB lineage: Bacteria > Bacteroidota > Bacteroidia > Flavobacteriales > Flavobacteriaceae > Flavobacterium. The sequence continues at coordinate 3,027 of JASGCW010000191.1, read as the reverse complement.
ATTTTGTGCATACTTTGTAAAAGTGGTCTTGCCACTTCTAGGTCTGTTTTTACTGATGTTTTAAATGTTTTTGTTCCGCTACTTAAAACGTAATCTCTTACTTTGTCTGATAGATAATATTTTTCCTCTACTTTGTTTACATCAAAAATAAATTCGTTAAAATCATTTTCAGTTTGTTCTTCAAAAACAAAATCTCCGTGCCAGTTAAATTGTTGATTTGCTTTTTGACAAAGTGCAATTTCTCCATTTATTTGAGTGTAACGTTTGTTGCGATTTTTTGAACTGGTTACGAATTTCACACCTTTTTCTTTTAAGTAATATTTGCTATCGGTATAATCTTCTAAAAAGTCTTGCATTTTATGTTCAAGTGAAATTGATTCTGGAAATTGAAAATCAACTTTTTTGTCTTTAAAACCGACAACAAAAATTCTTTCTCTGTGTTGCGGTATTCCATAGTTCTTTGCATTTAAAACTTGAAAATAGTATTTGTAACCTAACTCATCAAATGTTGCTTTGATAGTTTCAAAAGTGTTTCCGTTGTCGTGATTTATTAAACCTTTTACGTTTTCAAAGATGAAAACATTTGGTTGGCTTTCCTTTACAACCCTTGCAAATTCATAAAAAAGAGTACCTCTTGTGTCGTCAAAGCCTCTACGTTTCCCAACCATTGAAAAAGATTGGCAAGGACTTCCGCCAACTAATAAGTCTAATTTTCCTTTATATTTTTTTCCGTTAATGTCGTGAACATCATTGTACCAATTACTTTCAGCAATTTCGTAATTTGCAAAATAACTTTGCTTTGCAAAGTTATCAATGTCGCTTGCAAATTGTATTTCTGAATTTATGTTTAGTCGTTTTAAAGCATATTCAATTGCACCAATTCCAGAGAACATTGTCCCAATTTTAATTGTTGCGTTTGGGTTTGAAAACTCTTTTTCTCTCCAGTCATTTTGAAATTTTAAAACTTGTTGGTTTGCATAGTAACCTAATTGCTCGTTTACAATATTTAATACTTCTTGGTATTCGGGATAGGCTTTTAGCTCTTCAACAATTTTTGTCGAATAGTGATAATTTAAAAGAATTTTCTTGTCTGTTTGCAGTATTTGGCAAAGGTTTTCAAGTTGGTCAATGTTAAGATGCCTTTCGTCTTTTTCAATTTTCCCAAGTGTCGATGGTTCAATGTCTATGTGTGAAGCAACTTTGCGAAGTGGAAACCCTAATTCGGTTCTTTTCTGCTTGATGTATTCTCCAAATGTAACTTTCATATTTGTCTATTTTTCGTTCGGACTAATTTTGTCCAAAAGTATGGAATGTTTGTCGGGTTCGCAAATTTTGTTGTCAACGGTCGGTTTGGTAAAATTACGCCTAACTACCCTATATCCGCCACCTCCTGCACTTTTTATTCTATGTTGGCAAGATGTACGAAAGTTTGGCATATAAAATAAGTTAATTCTTTGCAAAAATACAAAATTAATATTAAATGATGCCAAAAATCTACATTTTTTATTTAAAGTACAAAAAAGTTAAAACTATGTTTTTTTGATAGAACTCTAAGGTTGCTCAACAAGATTTTTTCTGTGTAATGGTTGAATTTTGTTGTTGTAAATACTGTTGGTAGGGCTACAGAGATGCATATAACGGTTTGGGGCTTAGCGAAGTGGCGGTATGAAATATTTTATAAAGCGTTGCTTATCTACTCGCCTGACTCAAAAACCGTGTTGTGTGCTGGGCTTTCTCGAAGGTTGATCTAAGTCAAGCATGAACAAGTTTACTTTGTTTAGTATCAGTTCTCAATTTGGCTTTTTTAATTATCACATTATTTTTGTAATTGCGGATAAACTCGCTCATTTCTTGACGAGCTTTGTCTGTCAAAGGGTCGCTTGCTATTACAAAGTCAACACCTTTTGGTTCTTTAATGTGTCCCATATTGTTTATGATTTAAAATATTTGTCAATAAGTATTTGTGCTGATTGAGTTGGAATAATCATTCTATGTCCACCCAAAGTAATAGCCCCTAATGTTTTTTGATAATGGTCTATAAGTTTTGTCTTTGCTGTAAACCCAACAAAACCGTCAAACCCTTGTTGAAAAGAAACTTTGCAAGCATGAGCGACTAAATTTCCTGCAACACCTTCATAAAGTTTATTTTGTCCAATGTTAAATGATGCATTTTCGAGCAAGTGAATATAAACATGGTCTGGTTCTAATGTCAAACTTAACAAACCTTGAATGATATTCGGGTTGTTGGGGATTGTCAATTTGAAAACATCTTTTGTGTTGTCGGCAAGCTCGACTTTCCAATTAAAATTCCAACCTTTTTTTAAAGTTACTTGTTTTAGGTCAGCTTTGGTCAAACGCAAAACTTCTGTAGCAAAGCCGTCACCCGAAATTGTGTTTTGGATAGAATTTGTCAACTTATCTACTATAAAGTCAAGTTCTATAGATTTGTTTATTTTCACGTTGTAAATTTACAAAAAAATTTATTTTCTAAATGAAATTTCAAGTTTGAAAGTTGTCGGTTCGCCTTGCACCTAACTACCCTATATTCGCCACCTCCTGCGCTTTTTATTTCATTTTGGTAAGATAAACGAAAGTTTGGCATAAATAATAAGTTAATTCTTTGCAAAAATACAAAATTAATATTAAATTTTACAAAAAAGCTCCATTTTTTATACAAAGTACAAAAAACGTTAAAACTATGTTTTTTGGATAGAACTCTAAGCTTACTCAACATGATTTTTTATATGTAATGGTTGAATTTTGTTGTTGTAAATACTGTCAGGTGTGCTACAGAGATGCATATAACGGTTGGGTATTGGGGTAGTGGCTGATTATTAGCACAAAATTTTAATAATTGCACTTTGATTAAGCACGAAACTGCCAGAGATGCACGCAACCCCTGCTTGAGTATTAGTGATGTTATGCCTTAGCCCTTTGTGTTTTCGTTTTTGATTTAATTGAGGATTTGAGGATTGCCTGTCAAGATATCAAGTCCGCAGTTTTTGAAATCTCTGTCATTTGTAAGTA
>JASGCW010000068.1:11438-21245 GCA_030053945.1 Limnohabitans sp. | reverse complement strand
ATTTTATAATGTCATTTTTTCTTTCTTTTGTCTTGATACAAAAGAAAGAAAAAATCAAGCCTGCAGAGTAAGGGGTGCAAAACTACGGCTCACTTCGTTATCGAAAATGAATGGTATCGGATATATAGAAAGCGAGTAGATATAACTTGCTTGCTTCTTTACAATTTTAGCATCGCTACCACTTTTTTTCTTTGATATATTCGCCTCTGCCCATTTTCGATGGGCACTTCGTTCGCCTTGTTTTGCAACGCCCTTCCTCTGAGGGCGTTTTGCCTATATCCTCAACGGTAATCAAATATAAAATGTAACTAACTTACCCAGTCATTTCGTCATAGAGCCCTAAATAAAAATCAGTAGCAATCATAAGCACATTTTAAGGTACGGGGTGCTATCTATAGAGTAAATATGCATCTGCGGTTATATACTTTACCACAATTAAGAAGTGGCATCGGGTGTATCCTTCTTTTTCTTATTAGATTTTGGGGTAAGCAGAAGAAACATTCTTTTACCTTCTAATTTTGGTAATGTTTCTGGTTGGCCATAGTCAGCTACTTTCTCAGCTAATTTAAGCAGCATTAATTCTCCTCTTTCTTTAAACTGAATAGCCCTACCTTTAAATTGTATATAAGCTTTTACCTTATCACCTTCTTTCAAAAAAGTCTCGGCGTGCTTTGATTTGAATTCAAAATCATGCACATCGGTACTGGGGGTAAATCGTATTTCTTTTACTTCACTTTGAAAAGAATTAGCTTTGATCTCTTTTTCTTTTCTTTTCTTTTCGTACAAAAACTTTTTATAATCGATAGCTTTACAGATAGGCGGATCAGCATTAGGGGATATTTCGACCAAATCCAAACCAAGATTTCTAGCTATTTTAATAGCTTCAAAAGTAGAATAAACACCTACTTCTATATTTTCACCTACCAAACGAACATTCGGTACCCTAATAAACTCATTGATTCTAAATTCAGGCTCTTTTTTATTGTTGAATCTTGCTTGAAACGGACTTCTAGCCGGACCACCTCCCGTATTTTTATTTTGATAAGGAGGTCGGGGAGTAAAGTTTTTATTCATTAAATAGTTTTATTAGATAGCAGAAGCAATGGCATTATAACCTTGCGTGGCAAAATTACAAAACATTATTGATATTTAGAAATTTCGATCAAAATAAAATCTAGAAATTTATCCACAGGTTGATTACCCATATCTAGACCGCCGTGTTTACGGATCGTTATTGTATGATCGTTCATTTCTTTTTCACCTACAATCAGCATATAAGGCACTTTTGCCATCTCGGTGTCTCTTATTTTTCTGCCTATTTTTTCATTTCGATCATCTATTTCTGTACGAATTGATTTTGATAAGAATGTACGACTGATTGTTTGACTATAAGGTAAATATTTTTCGCTGATAGGCAATATCATTAATTGTATGGGTGAGAGCCAGAGTGGTAAAACACCGGCATAGTGTTCTAATAAGAAAGCTATAAATCTTTCGTGTGTTCCTAATGGTGCACGATGTATAATTAGTGGTATCTCATCTTCATTATGCTCGTTAGTAAAATTAAGTTGAAAGGTTCTACCTTGAGAAAAATCAACTTGATTCGTAGCCAGGGTAAATTCTTTTCCGATAACACTTTGAATTTGAACATCTATTTTAGGTCCGTAAAAAGCTGCTTCATCAGCAACTTCGGTAAAAGGAATCTTGCTATCTATCAGTACATTTCGAACCATCGCTTCCGTTTCCTGCCACAGTTCAGGCTCATTAACATATTTTTCACCCAATTTAGAAGGCTCGTGCAAAGACAAGCGCATAGCATATTTCTGTATATTAAATATTTTAAAATAATTAATATACAACTCATTAACTTTAGCAAATTCTTCAGCAAATTGGGATTTTCTACAATAAATATGTGCGTCATTCATTTTTAAAGACCGTACACGCATAAGTCCAAATAATTCACCACTTTGTTCATATCGGTAACAGGTACCATATTCAGCAATTCGATAAGGTAAATCCTTATAAGTCATTTGCTGGCTTTTAAATATTTTATGGTGGTGTGGGCAATTCATTGCTTTTAGATAATATTTGTTGCCATCCAATTCCATAGGTGGAAACATACTATCTGCATAATAAGGTAAATGTCCACTAGTAATATATAATTCCTCTTTAGCGATATGTGGTGTTGAAACTCTTTTATAACCTTGTTCAAATTCAACGCGTTTAGCTAGCTTTTCTAATTCTTCTATGATAATAGTTCCATTGGGCAACCACAGAGGTAATCCTGGACCGACTTGATCATCAAAAGTAAATATTTTCAATTCTTTCCCAAGTTTACGATGATCTCTTTTTTTTTGTTCTGCTAAGAATACTAAGTAGTCATCAAGTTCTTTTTTATTTGGAAAGCTGACACCATAAATTCGTGTTAATTGTTTATTTTTTTCATCGCCCTTCCAATACGCCCCCGCTACATTTGTCAGTTTAATAGCTTTGATAAAACCTGTGTGCGGGATATGAGGACCACGACATAGATCGGTAAAATTCCCTTGGGTATAAAAAGTTATGGTACCATCTTCTAAGCCCTTTAACAAATCTAATTTGTACTCGTCCCCTTTATCAGTAAAATAAGCTATTGCGGATGCCTTAGACATTTTTTTTCTTGAGTAACGATTATTCTGCCCAGCTAATTGGTGCATAGTTTTTTCTAACTCTAACAAATCTGCTTCCGATACGGTCTTACCATTCAAATCAATATCGTAGTAAAATCCATTATCAATTGGTGGTCCAACCCAAAATTTAGCATCTGGATATTTTTTTTCTACTGCTTCCGCTAACAAGTGGGCTGTTGAATGCCAAAATGTTGATTTACCTTCTTGATCATCCCAGTGTAATAAATGCACCGTAGCATTTGTTTCAATAGGTTGCGACAAGTCCACCAATTGTTGATTCACTTTTCCAACAAGAACACGCTTAGCAAGTCCGTCACTAATTTCTTTTGCTATTTCGTATGCTGTAATACCCTTTCTAAATTGTCGAATTGTTTTATCAGGGAAAGTGATGCTAATGTTTTCTGATGTAGTCATTGATTTTTTTGTAAAATTAATAAATATGACCTGAATAAAACTGTAAGTTATCGAATATTAAAAACATTTTTTGGTTTATTTTCGATATGATTAACAAAAAAGGGAATACATAGTTGTATTCCCTTTTTTACATGCCTATATAGATAAGCAATAGGTACAATGACATTTACCTTCTTCTACCGCCAGATGTAGCTCCGCCAGCGACAATATTTGCACCACCAATTTTTATACCATTATTGTAAACTTCAATGTTATACTTACCCGCAACAAAAGGATTTTTGAGTTTAACAATATAATTCACTGATGCTCCCCTTCCTTGTACATAATCAATTTTTATCAAGTTAGAGTACTGCTTTTGCGTACTATCGCTCAACATAAAAACATTATTAGGATCACCATTAATAATTTTATTGTCGGGACCAGTTAATATAACATAAATAAAACGCTGTCCTGACGGTGAATATTTAGTACCATCTAACCGAAAACTAACTTTAATACCATCAGCTTTACCACCAGCAACTATTTGCTTTGATGCAACATCTACCGGGTCTATTTTAATACCCGATGCTTGTAAAGCAGAAACAATTAATTCCAGCTTATCGCGTTCTTTAACACTTGCATCTAAAGCCTGTTGTAAAGAATCATTAGTTTGTAGCAATTGCTGATTAATAACAGTCAGATTAGAATCATCTTGTTTTAATTTAGCAATTTGAGCATTTAGAATCGTTACATTTTTAGTCATTTCCTCAACTGCAAATTTAGCAGTCATCAGTTCTTTTTGGTTTAATTTATCTTTTGATAATAATTTTTCAATATAAATTTTTGAAGCATTTAACTTCCTGTTTGTGTATGATAAATCCGCCTGTAAATCCTTGTTCTTATTTTGCAAAGAGTCTAATTTGTTAACTGCTTGCGTCAACTCCATTTGCAAAGCATTTTTTGTGCTATCAAATTCCTGTTGATTGGTAATAATCGTTTGGTCCCGCTGTTCTATAACCGCTACTTTATCGTTTCTATCCATGTATAAAAAAATAGATAGTCCTACTATAAGTACTAGGAAAATACTTAATCCAACAACAACTTTATCTAATTTCTTGTTGTTTTTATTGGGTTGAGGTCCCATGCCAAATGACGGTTTAGTTTCCATAGCTTAGTTTATTTTATTAAATTTTATCGTTATTGAATCGTTATTGAGTAAAGAAGAAAATTATGAGGAATTGTTATTGCGTGTTTAATAATATAGTTCTACGAAGTTAATATATCCACACGAAATTAACAAATTATTTGCCTAAATCTTTTTTTGAAGTTTGATGAGGATTGTTGGATAGGCGAAAATTACTTTTATCTTGCACAGACATCTATATATTCCCGATACTGATGGTATTGATGTATTGCATTTCATTTACCCCAACGATCTTATTATGGTATTACATTGAGCAAGATAAATGGGGAAATAAGTCATTTTTTTTATTCTTCAAACTTAATTCGTGCATCGCTTATCACCCCACTCTCCTAAAAAAGATATAGTCATTTTACAGTTTAGTTTAGATGTTTTTTTATAGTGTCTTATTAAAAATGTTATATTTGCATTCTGTAATTGGTTATTTCTTTGGCCTCGTAGCTCAACTGAATAGAGCATCTGACTACGAATCAGAAGGTTTCAGGTTTGAATCCTGACGAGGTCACTTGTATTTAACACTAATCTCGCAAGTAGTTTAGGCAAACAAGGTTAAAAGCCTTTAAAATAAAGGGGGTTAAATATTTGGTTATTTCACCTATTTGGGTAAACTTTGCCAATAAAGAAAAACCCATGAAAATAGTTATCAAAGATGCTACAATAGAACGATTTGGTGGTGCTTATATTGTCAATCAACTGTTAGAATCAACAGGACTAAAAAGTATAATGAATGATAGACTGGGTAAAAGAAAACAAAATGCCCGTTACTCTTTTTTTGCCACCTTGAAAACCTTACTATTTAATATTCTATCAGGTTGACTTACAACATGTTTCGATATGAACAACTAGTGCGATTAAATATTGTCGAAGTGCAAAAATGATGAAAACAATTGAAAAAATAGGTATAAACTCACATTTCTACTCGCTCAATGGTCTATTTCATTGCTTTGTTGTCTTGGATTAAGTATCCGGTAACCACCTAAAAATAAAATTTCATTTTGGCGGTATCAGCCATATTTTAAAAAACAATTTTTAGAACCCACCTTAAGTTTACTCATCACAACAATTGATTCTTTTTAAAATTTTCAGCCTGTTCAAAAATCTCTACATATACTTCGTCCTTATCCACTGGAGGATAGCCAAACTTATCAAGTAACAGAATCAATCCAGCTTTTAAGGCAGATTTAATGTCATCTCGTTTATTCCAATCTGGAAACTTAGCTTGACATGCAACTAAATCTTTAACTGCTTTAGCCAATTCAATCATTTTGTCGTCAGGGTATTTGAAGTTGTATTTTATACATAGCTCCTTCAAAATATCGTAAAAGGCTTTTTGTTCAAAATCAATTCCTAATGCATCACCTGCTGAAAATTCTTTATGTACTTCCCAAATTAAATCAGTTAGTGCACTTGCCATTTCCTCATACACTTCACTTCTCAAAATATCATTGGCATCTCGATTGTTGTAACGCTCAACTAAAACCTGCATTTTTTTGCTAAAATCAATCCCTTTTACTCGGTTAACTTTTCTAATTTCTCCAATCACTTTGGCTAATAGTTGCTGAAGCAATTTGATTTTGGTATTGGGTAGTTTTATTTTATCAATTTTAGCCAAATAATCTTCATCAAAAATGTCTTGCTCTGTTTCTGCTTCATCACCAAGTTTGAAAATTTCTTCAACTCCTTCACTTTGCAGTGCTTCCTTAATCATTTCCCGAACCTTAGCATTCATTTGTGCTGTATCAGGAGCATTGCCTTTAGTAAGTTTGAAAACAACAGAACGAACCGCTAAATAAAAATGAGTATAATCTCTTTCTAACTGGGTTAATTGTTCGCTTCCTGCACAAATATCATAAGCAGCTTTTAAACGTTTCACCAACCCCATAAAACGAGTCTCGAATTCTTTGGATTGTTGTGCAAATTCGGCAGCCATGTTCAATGTATTTAACTGCTGAATGGTTGTGCCTTTAAAGTATTTTGAATTGTCAAACGTGTGAAACAGTTTAGCCAAAAGGTCTAAATGATTTCTTACTATGATGATGGATTCTGCAATGTCCTCAAAGTTGTCTTTATCGCCTTCGCTGTATTGCTTCAAGGCTAAATTCATTTGTGTTTTAATACCGATATAATCCACTACCAAACCTTTGTTCTTGCCTTCAAACTTGCGGTTTACTCGTGAAATGGTTTGAATTAAATTGTGGCGTTGAATTGGCTTATCAATGTAAATGCTATCTAAGAATGGCACATCAAAACCTGTGAGCCACATATCAACTACAATGGCAATTTTGAAATTCGATTTTTCATTTTTGAATTGTCGGTCAAGTTCTTTGCGTTGGTCTTTTGTTCCTAACAAATCATACATTTCTTTAGGGTCGTCTTGCCCTCTAGTTGCAATAAGTTTAATTCGCTCAATAGGCTTTAACTCACGTTTATCTTTATCAGTGAGTTCTGCTCCCTCTTCCGCAGCAAGTATTTCGTTCCATTCGGGTTTTAAAGCAATAATATTTTTATATAATTCATAAGCAATTTCACGAGTGCTGCACACAAACATTGCTTTGCCTTTTACAGTTGAACCTTCTGAAATTCTTTTTTCGTAATGAGAGACAAAGTCTTCTGCCACAGTTTTCAGGCGTTCAGGGTCACCAATAATGGCATACATGTGTGCCATTTCTTTTTTGCTTTGTTCAATTTGGTTTTCGTTGCTTCCAATTGCAGCACACTTAGAGTAATAATCTTCAATCTCTTTTAGTTTGGAATTATTCAATATCACTTTAGCAGCTCTACCTTCATACACAATCCGAACTGTGATTTCATCTTTCACAGATTCTGTCATGGTATAAGCATCTACCACTTTTCCAAATACATCAAGTGTTGCATCGATTGGTGTTCCTGTAAAGCCAACAAATGTTGCATTGGGTAATGAATCGTGCAAATATTTTGCAAAGCCAAAAGTTTTAGTAACGCCTTTCTCTGTAACTTTTACTTTTTGGTCAAGGTTTACTTGGCTTCTATGTGCTTCGTCAGAAATGCAAATCACGTTTGGTCTATCAGTAAGCAATTGTGTATCCTCTGTAAACTTATGAATTGTGGTTAAGAAAACGCCTCCGCTTTGTCTGCCTTGAATTAATTCTCTCAAGTTGGCTCTACTCTCTACACTTATCACTGTATTGTCGCCAATAAAGTTTTTGGCATTGGTAAATTGTCCAGAAAGTTGGTCATCCAAATCGGTGCGGTCAGTAATTAAAACAATTGTTGGGCTTTCAAAATATTCGCTTTTCATCAACAGCCTTGTCAAGTAAAGCATTGTGAAACTTTTTCCGCAACCAGTAGCACCAAAGTAAGTTCCGCCTTTTCCGTTTCCTACGGGTTTTTGGGCTTTCTTGATATTTTCATACAAGGCTCTTGCAGCGTAGTATTGCGGATAGCGACAAACAATTTTTTCGTTTTTCTTTGAGCTATCAGGAATGTAAATGAAGTTGCGGATAATATCACGTAAACGGTTTTTATGAAACATTCCCTGTATGAGTGTAAACATACTGTCAATGCCGTCCACATCTTTTGCCAAACCTGCTACTCTTCGCCAGCCATAGAAAAACTCATACGGAGCAAAGAATGAACCTGACTTGTTATTTACGCCATCGCTGATAACGCAAAAAGCATTGTATTTAAATAGTTCGGGGATGTCTCTGCGGTAACGAACCGTTAATTGCTTGAAAGCATCATGTATAGTAGCCTCCTCACGTATGGCACTTTTAAATTCAAATACAACCAAGGGCAAGCCGTTGATATAAACTATACCATCAGGAATACGTTTTTCTGAACCAATAATTTCTAATTGATTGACGAATTTGTAAATGTTATTGTCAGGTGGATAAACTTCTTCGGGTTCGGCTACAATAGAAATTAATTGATCTGCTTCGGGTTGGCGGTGTTTGTTTAAGCCTGTATAGTTGATAAGTTGAATGTAAATATCTTTTTTATTTCGGTCTTCTCGTTTAAGAATAAAACCATCAGAAAGCATTTTTAAAAATGTCTTGTTGCTTTCATACAAATCAGTAGCAGAAAGTGATTTGAGTTGAAGAATAATAGATTTGGTTTCGTTTACCGTAATGCCCTGCCCAGCGTATTGCGTTAACAAAAAGTTTTGTAAATCTTCTTCAATCAATACTTCGTCAGGCTTACGAGATATCGTAATGCCTAAGTGGTGGGGAAAGCCTTCTTGCCCCAACAATTCGGTAAATGCCCTTTCTAATTTTTCTTCTGTGAATTTCATTGCTTAGGCTTTTTCAATTTCTTAATATCCTCTTCAATCTCTTTCAAACTCTGCTCTTTTTCAATTCCCTTTTGTACAATTTTGTATTTTTCAAATTCTTCTCCTGATTTTTTCAAAGCGATTTCGTGACTAACTTTACCCGCATGGGTCAATAATTCTCTACCATTCAATTGTAAAATACTGTCTAAGCGTTGAGCCCAATCAGCCATGTACATGGGCGTGTGCTGTTGAGCCATGGTTTCTGCAAATGCTAAATACTGTTCCACCAATAAACCGAGTAGGCTTATTTCATCTTCATTCAAGTAATTTTTGGCAATGCTTACATCTGATTTCTTGATTGAAATAGCATTTTTCTTATCAAAGGATTGCATTCCTAACAAAGGCAAATTTGCATCTACTCTACGATACACCAATTCAGCTGCCGTTTGTTCACTGATCGCCCACAACAATTTGTTTTGAATTACCTTGAAAAATTCAATTGTTTTTTCGTCTTTGGGTTCATAATCAATACTAGTGGTATAGATGTCTTTTATTTTCTGGTAGAAGAAACGTTCCGATAGCCGTATTTCCCGAATGCGTTCCTGCAATTCGCTAAAATAATTCATTGAAGTACCCGATTTAAAGCGATCATCATTAAGGGTGAAGCCTTTAATGATATATTCTTTTAGCCTTTGGGTAGCCCAAATTCGGAACTGTGTACCTTGGGCAGATTTTACGCGATAACCAACAGAGATAATAACGTCTAAATTGTACCCATTCACCTCAACTTCTTGGGTTTTTCCAGCAATAGCACCATGTTGAGTGGTTATTCGGAATTTCCGAACTACCACTTTTTCTTCTAGTTCACCTTCCGCAAAAACATTCTTGATATGTTCGTTAATAGTGGATTTGGCTTTACCAAACAAGGTTGCCATTTGGTCTTGTGTCAACCAAACAGTTTCTTCCTCTAAACGAACATCAATTTTGATTTTGCCATCTGGATTTTGGTATATGATTATTTCGCTGTTGTTCATACTTGCACTAATTTTTCTTCTGTGAATTTCATTCTGTATAAAATTTATCATCTGCCCATTTTGCAGGATTGTTATTGATATATTTCGATATTGTTTGATAGGATTGTTTATTACGAATAATGTGTTCATAATAATTACGTTGCCATAATTTACCGTCAAATGGTGGCCAACCCAAATTTTTTACCCCACGAATATATTCATTGGTGGTCATCGTTTTAAACCATTGCACCACCCGATGTAGGTGCGAACCTATGTGTTCGC
>JASGCW010000068.1:0-11338 GCA_030053945.1 Limnohabitans sp. | reverse complement strand
CCTTTATATTTTGATTGTGTTCGCCCTTTATATTTTGATTGTGTTCGCCCTTTATATTTTGATTGTGTTCGCCCTTTATTATAACACCAATCACATTGTTCACATCATCATTGTCAACCGGATTATTAGGGCAGACACGCAGGTCTGCCCCTACTGCCCCTACTGCCCCTACGGTTCCGACGTTTTCTACAATACAATGAAAATGGTTGGGCATTATGATCATATCGTGGCATACAATATCGGGAAATTTGTTTTCTATTTCATAATACCAATTTTTCACCATAACACCCGCCTCATTCAATATCATATTACCATTATTCACATCACCAAAACGGTAAATCCTATTCTGACAACAAATGGTAACAAAATACAAACCCGCTTGGCTGTAATCAAATCCCTTTAAACGGATAGATTTGCGGTGGTGAATATGGGGGTTGTATGTGTTCATTTTGACTTTTCTAATTTTTCTTCTGTGAATTTCATTCGTAAATTACTTTGTTGTTTTCCGATTTAGTTTGGGCGTATTTGATTGCGGTTTCTTTTCAGGTATAGCAATCTTCACCAGCAAAGGCATTGGAAAATCTACTCCAATTAGTAAAGCTTCACCTTCTCCAAGTATCGGCAAAAAGGATAATGCAGCTCTATTTGCAGAAGATGCAGCACTTTCAATTGATTTTTTATCAAGTTCATTTATTAAGCGGTGAACAATGAAGGTTCCCATTTGGCTTAATGTTCCAGTAGGAATATCTCTTGGCATTTGAGTAGCAAGGCAAAGAAACATACCATACTTACGACATTCTTTCGCAATCAAATCAAAAGCATCCAAAGTTTGACTTTCAAAAAATTCGTCTTTGATATTTTTATTCAAAAATTGATGTGCTTCATCAACAAACAGGATTAATGGGTCAGTTCTAAATGTATTGTGTCTAGCGAGGTTCAATAAGAATGAGGCAAGTGCATTCGCTGTAATTTCCTTTACAGAAAATGATGAAGGAATGTTCTCAAAACTTATTCTTAATATTTGTTCATCCTTCTGTTTTATGAATTCATTTATTTTTTCAACAATTGAGGAACAGTCTTTAGGTGCTCCCTGAAAACCTAATAACTTATTAAATATTTCAGTATTGATTAAGTCCGTTATTCTACAAATAAGCGAAGTTTGGTAGTCAGAAGTTTTTGCATCATATCCACCCCACTTTTTAGGGTCTGGCAACTTATCCGTATAACCTGATGGATAAATACATTCTTCCTTTATTTGGTCAATTAAATATGTAATATTAAAGTTGCAAGTATTATCTTCTATGTCTTTAATATGGTTCTGATAAAACGAGTAAAAATTCGATTTCTCTTTTTCTGCCTTTTGCTTTGTATTAATAGCCAATCCGGCATCTAATGCTTTTTCTATTCTAACAACTTTCAATGACCTAATCGCTTCCAGTAAAACTGGTCTTTGTGATTGCCCAGTTGGTCTTAATAGATAAAATAAATCTGGTATTGACAGGTTTTGATAAGGAAAATATGCATCCGTACCTAATGTTAATGATTTTGATGTAAGTTCGGAATATTCACCTGTTGCATCAATCAGAATCACTTTATTATTTGTTTTAGAAACTACTTCAGCAACCAATTTAGCTACTGTCCAACTTTTACCACCGCCTGTTGTTCCTACAATCGCACAATGCCGACCAAAGACAGAGTTTAATGAAACTTTGCAGTTTGCATCATTGGAAGTTAATTTTCCTAAATCAGCATATACACTTTCTATTTCATCTTTTTTCTTCCCAAACTCTTTTACATAAATTTCAATTTGCTCATCAGAGCAGGAATATACTTTTGCCCCAATTGCAGGATACTTCGAAACCGTCTTTTCTGTTTTCGCAGGTTCAAAAACACTAAAACTTAAAAGAAGTTCTGCTTTGCCTGAAGGATGAAATGCTGTTTCATCATGCTGAATCGCTTTCTCACTTATTGTTTTTCTTTCTCCATCGGGTAATTCAATTTCAATTATACGTGCTAGAAAACCGAACTCGGCTCCTTCAATTACAATAAAATTTCCAACATTTCCGCCTGCATAAAACACTCCTTTATGACTAAACTTTTCCAAAAGATTAGATGAAGGAAAATGAACTTTCACATGTTGCGGAGAAACCTCATTAATGTAACCCAAAAAATAATTATGATTAAAGGGATTCATTTCCTGTTTCTTTATTTGGTTCTATGTATGTGTTATTTGATGGATATTTTTTTGTGAAGTCACTGAATGTGTCAAAAACAATATTCACATTTCGTTTTACTTGCTTCTTGCTTTCATCAACGAAAAATGATTTCAAACAAGTTGTTTCAATTCCTTCTGTGCTGTTGTAGTTTACAATCAATAATTGAAAACTTGGATTTTGTTCAACTGCTTCAATAATTGCATTTTGAATATGTTTATCTTGAAATCCAAAACCAATTACAATCAACAAAGTGTTTTCTTTACGCAATGCTTGTTGAAACCTTGACATCATTTCAAAATATGGTTGCTCGTATGAACTCTCATATTTCTCACTTGCAGGGTAAATTATCAATGGCTTTGATGGATTTTCTTGTTGCACAACATTTTCAGAACTATCTTTAAACCAATTTAACGAACCATGCAATTTATAGAATTGAAAAACCTTTGAGACAAAACTTTCTTCTTGCTTGATTCTAGTTTTTTCACGGTTCACAATATCAAGGTCAAAATACCTACCTGAAAATTTTCTCGGTTGTGTAAATGAAAATCCATCAATAACAACAAATCCACTATCATTTGCAGCAGTTTCAAATAGCAAATCATAATTTGTTGAAAAAAGTTGAACTCTTGGGTCGCTTGGCTTTCTTGCAATGATTTTGTTTAGAAAATCTTTATGTGGTGCATGTGGTTGCAATTTCAATTTACATGCTTCTGCAATTTTTGATTCAAGTGTTTCTCTTAAAACAACTTCATCTTTTTTTATTACACCATTTAACTTTTCAAATAAAATTAAATGAGATAGCAATCCTTCAATGTCTTTGCTTATATAAAATGGTTTTGTTTTAAAGTCTTTAATTGAATCAGCAAAAGCATCAATTTCGGTATTGCAATAATCCCAAAGTCCTTCTCTTGTTTTGCCACTTGTATCTTTTGCCCCATTGTCCATTGAAGTACCTGCGGCTGTTAATATAACCACATTCTTAAAATGTCTTTTCAGAAAGGAGTCATAAAATGATTTTTGTTTCTCAATGCAAAATTCTTTGGCTGATAGTTTAGGTTCTGTTTTATTCTCAACTGCTTTGTCATTTACAAAACAATCTGCTGTTGTATAGGACAAAGTAAATTCGCTTTGAAGCAAAATATATTTCGGGGTTTCTTCAACCACTTCGGGTTTATCTGTTTCTTTTTTCATGATTCTATTGTTGCAAGTTTAGAGAGTAATAATCCATTCAGTTCTGTTAGCTTTTGGTTTTCATTTTCAAGGTTTTCTTTATGCTTAATTATTTTTCTTAACGCACTCGTAAAATCGTTTAGAATATTTGGATTTGGTATAATAACATCAATGTCATTAAGAAATGCAGTTGTCATACTCGGTACAGCTGAACCTTGATTTAAAGCTTCAAAATCAAGTTGTTTCAGGATAAAATATGCATAGTATCCATTCTCTTCATTTTTAAAAATTGAATAAAACATCGTATCCACGCACCAAAAAGGATGATTAACAAACATTATATTAGTTAGGGTTCCTTTTCTTGGTATTAGAACGCTTGGTTTTGAATAAAGTGCTTTACTGACTTTACTCATTAAACCGCCAGAACCGTAAAGTGGAATATTGCCTTCTTCTAAGTGAGAATAAGCCTTGCCATATTTTATTTCAATTAAGTCAGATAATTTTCCAACTTTCCACCCCTCCGGCAAATTCTCTAAATCAATTCCCTCCACAAACCACTGCTTATAAATTGCCTGTGCGGTTTCTTCGAGTTTTTGTATCAGTTGTTGGTTTAGGGTTATGCGGTTTTGTATTGCGTTGTATTCCTTTACTATTTCTCTTTGTTTTGAGATAGAAGGAACCTTAATTGGAAGACTGCAAAATGTCTCCCAAGAAATACCACCTCTAACATCACCACCGCTAATAAAGCCAATATATCTATCGTTTTCTGGCCGACATAGCCACATCATTAAATATTCAGGCAATAACTCTTCTTTATCATTTGGTTCAAAAACATAGTAAGCAGATGAAACAATAGATGGTTCTTGTTCTCTATATAAATCAACTGGGAGTTTTTCATCACGTCCAACACTCATTAACTTACAAGCCAACTGTTCGTTTTTTAAAACTTTATAAACGGACATATCAACTCCATTAAGATTAGCAACGGATTGGATGAAAGTTTTTTCCATACTCACACCTAACAAATTTGTAATTGCTAAGTCTGAATTTCTTTCATTGACTTCTCTAATATATTTCCCTAATTCACTATAATTTGATTTCATAACCTAATTCTTTAAACACGGTTAGTAAATCATTTTTAGAAGCAGCTTCGGCTTTCAGCAATTCGGCAAACTCATTTTGCAATGTTTGCATTTTTTCGTCAAAATCAATGTTTTCATCACGGTTTACAAATTCAATGTATTTGCTTGGCACGAGTGAAAAGTCTTTTTTGACTACTTCTTCAAAGGTTGCGGAATAACAGTATTCAGGAATGTCTTTGTAGTTGTTCTTTTCTTGTTGCCAAGTGTGGTAAGTTTTGCCAATGTCTTTAATGTGTTGCTCACTGAACTGGATAAATTTCTTTTCAAATGGTTCGCCTGTTTGTCGCAAATCCATAAACAGAATTTCTTTTTCACGATTACGGTAATGTCGTTGTTCATCGCCAAAGCTTCTGCTATGAGCTTTTTTGTTTTTGTTTAATATCCAAATTGAAACACTTATTGGAGTAGTATAAAACATTCCTTGTGGCAATACTAAAATTGCTTCCACCAAATTATTTTCAATTAGCTTTCTGCGTATTTTATATTCTTCGCCACCGCCACTCAATGCACCATTTGCCAATATAAAACCTGCAACTCCGTTTTCAGAAAGTTTGGAAACCATGTTTAGAATCCAAGCATAATTAGCATTGCTTTTAGGTGGTACATCATAACCTCTCCAACGTGGATCGTCAATCAATTCATTTTCACCTCTCCAGTCTTTTTGATTAAAGGGTGGATTTGCCATTATGTAATCGGCTTTCAGGTCTTTGTGTTGATCGTCTAAAAAAGTGTCGGCAGCTTTTTCTCCAAGGTTACCGCTTATACCCCTTATGGCAAGATTCATCTTTGCCAGTTTGTATGTAGTGTTGGTGTATTCCTGTCCGTATATAGAAATTTCTTTTTTGTTGCCGTGGTGGGCTTCAATAAACTTAATGGATTGAACAAACATACCACCCGAGCCACAAGCAGGGTCATAGATAATACCTTTGTATGGTTCAATCATTTCGGCAATCAGGTTTACAATGCTTTTAGGAGTATAAAATTCTCCTTTGCCTTTTCCTTCTGCCAATGCAAATTTGGAAAGAAAGTATTCATACACTTTCCCAACAACATCTTGCTTTGGGTCTTTGGTGGTATCAATATCGTTAATGGTGTCAAGCAAAGAAGCCAGTTTGGTTACATCTAATCCCAAACGAGAAAAGTAATTGTCGGGCAATGCACCCTTCAATGCTTTGTTGTTTTTCTCAATGGTATGTAAGGCTGTATCAATGAGCAATGCAATGTCGTTTTGTTTGGCTCTTTTTATCAGGTAACTCCAACGGCTTGTTTCTTCTAAGAAAAATACATTGTTCATATTGTAGAACTCAGCCATTTCAATGTATTTGTTCTTGCCATCAGCAATGAGTTTAGCGCGGTGTTCTTCAAACTTGTCACTAGCAAATTTTAAGAAAATCAATCCTAGTACAACGTGCTTGTATTCGGCGGGCTCTACGCTACCTCTCAATTTATTTGCAGCTTCCCAAAGGGTAACTTCAATTGCTTTTTCTTTTACCTCTTTAATTTGTTTTGCCATTGGATATTTTTATTTCTAGTTTATTTATCAGTCTTATTATTTGTTTTTCAATTCAAAAATCTTTTTAATCGCTTCATTGAAAAATGGTTCCTTCCCAAATTGCTCATCAATTTTCTGATTCAATAATTGTATTTGCATTTCTTTGTAATCCAAATCAATCAATATGAAAGCGAGCTAAGTTACCCACTCTTTTCATCATATATCCTGTTTTTTTTAATGTAATGATGAGTAAGCAAATTTTGTAACGAGACCTAAAAGTGCCCCCTTTATTTTTCGGCTCAAGAAAAAACGGTAACAAAACTCATCAAAACAATTAGGGCTCATGTCGTTCTTCATTCAAAATCTGCACCAAGTCGATTGTTTTATTTTGTATTCGGTCGCAAATTGTTTTTAACCGCTCAGCCATCAGCGGATTTGCTTTTTCTTCTTTTTGCGATTGAGCATATTCGGATATAAACCAGAGCAATGTTATACTTACAAAATCTTGCATATCCTTACCCGCATAAACAGACTTAAACTCTAATATCTTGTCGTTAATTATTTTCAACAAGCCCCGAACATCCGATTCATCGTCAGCCGTAATAACAATTCTATAAGTACGATCGGCCACCAGTGCATTAAGCGATATATCCTTCATGTAACAACTATTTTAATGTTCTAAAGTCCACCGGTACAATCTTGCTAACACCTAACTCTTGCATTGTAACACCATAAATTACGTCCACCGAGGCCATGGTCGATTTATTATGGGTAACAAGAATAAACTGAGATGAGCTACTAAATTCTTTAATCATATTCGTAAACTTAGACACATTCGAGTCATCTAAAGGGGCATCTACTTCATCCAAAATACAGAAAGGTGCTGGCTTAATTAAATAGATAGAAAATAACAGGGCAATAGCGGTTAAAGTTTTTTCTCCACCACTAAGTTGACTAATAGAAGCGGGCTTTTTTCCTTTTGGTTTTGCAATAATTTCGACCCGTGTATCTGAAATATTCTTATCATTTTCTAATTCTAAATCAGCGGTATCATCTTGCGTAAACAACGATTTAAAAACCTGTTTAAAATGCGTTCTCACCTTTTCAAATGTTTCAGAAAACTTTTGATTAGCGGTTGTTTCAACTTCATCAATTGTTTTCAATAAACTGACCTTTGCGTTGACCAGATCTGTTTTATGCTCCACGATAATATCATATCTCTTTTTAGACTCTTGATATGTTTCAATCGCCATAGGACTAACTTCGCCCAGGTTGTTTTTTCTTTTCACAATTTTATCAACCTGCACTTCCAACTCTTTTAACGACAAATCCGTTTCACGATCATCATCTAAAATATCCTCAACATCAACTTTAAATTCGATCATCAGTCGCTCTTTAGTACCCGATAACTCGAGCTTCATATCATTTAATTGATTCCTAATTTGTGCAAGCTCTTGTTCTAAAAAATCCTTTTTCTTCGTCAATGATTTTAGTTGTATATCCTTATTAGCTATTTCTTGACGATGGCTATCAAATTCTTGTTCTAATAAATTTAAGTTCTTTTGCTTGGCATCCTTAGATAAAATCAATTCAGTCAATGCTTTTTCTAACGCGTCAAGTCTATTATGAACCTCAATCAATCCTTTTTCACTCGCATCAATCTCTTGTTGATTAGCATTAATTTGCTTTTCTAATGTTTCTTTTTGTGTTTTTCTAAAACTTAAATCCTGCTCTACAACCTTCAACTTATGTTGTTGTTTTGCAGTGGCCATTTCAGCATCATTCAGTACCCTTGATGCTTCCGTATAATTCTTTTCGACTTCGATATAATATTTCTCATCTTCCTGAATAGCTAATTTCTGACTTTGAAATTTTTCTTTTAAATCTTCATAAGCTGTTCTTTTTTCAGAAGATGTCTGTTGTTCTTCACTAATTTTCCTATTAACATTTTTTGTTTCCTCTTGTATTTGCAGTATTTGATTAGTAATTTGTTCAGACTTCGTTTGGAGTGCAATTTTTTTATTATTCAATTCTACGAGCTCCTGCCCTATTTTTCTAATCAAACTATCTTTCAATAATCCGTTTTGCGTCAATACATCTTGTTGAGTTTGCTTAATTTGTTTTTCAATAGATTCAACGGACTGCACTGTTTCTACCATTTGAGCCTTTAAAATCTCTAAATTTCGGACACGACCAATTTTTTTACCTTCAAATTTACCGGCACTTCCGCCGTAAATTGTAAATTTGCCCTTTACAATCTTTCCCGATTTAGATAACAAAACCGCACCAGTTGTGGTATGTTGCAATAAAATCATTTCATCTTCCACAATATAAACATCCTGCAGTAAGTATTCAATCAATTGTTTATAGGTTTCATCGACTTCTATAACATCTAAAGCTGGTAAGCCATTAGGAACAACAAGATCAGACTTTTGTTTATGCTCCGGAACAGTTGCAAGAATAATAAAATTAGCCTTTCCCTTTTGTTGTTTATCCAATAACTGTATTGCTTGTATGGCTTCAGTATAATTTTTTACAACAAAATGATTCAAATAGGTATCCAAATAATTTTCAATAGCGGTTCTATAACCTTCTTTGACATAAAATATATCAGAAAAGGTTGGTACATTTTTAATCCAATCTGATGTTTGGTGTAAAAACTTAACACTATCGGGGTAGCCGTCCATATCATCGATAAGACTTTTCAACAACTCATATTCATTTTTCTTGGCGTCTCTTTTTCGCACTTCCTCAGCCAAATTACTTCGTAGTTTTTCTAAAACACTTTGCGTATTAAAAATATTTTCTTTTGTTTGCTGTTGTTGCACTTCCAAATCTTGCAATTCAGTCTTTTTTTGTTCGATAGATTGATTAATAGACTGAAGAGACTGTGTAATTTCTTCTTGTTGTTTTGTTTTACTCGTATTATCCAAGCTCAGTTGTTGAAGACGGTTTGATAAATTTCCTATATTCGTGTCTGCAACGGTTATATACTTTCCTGTTTCAAAAACTTTCTCTTGAAGTTGCTGTCCTGCTTGTCTTTTGCCCTCGATATTTTTTCGTGTTACATCAAAAAGGTCTCTTTTTACTTGCAAAGCCTTCTTATTTTCTTCTAAAGTACCCTGCAACTGTTGCAACCTAGTAGCTTCTTCCTCAAGGTTTTTTTCCCCCAACGATGCCGATTCAATATTTGATTTTAACTGTTCAGTAGCGAAACCGACTTGCTTTTTAGTTTTTTCGACTGTATTTTTATGAAAATCAATTTGTTGCTTCAATAATTTTTTCTGATTTTCTTTTTCCTGCATATCACTAACAAAAGCATTAAAAGAAAATTGTTCTGCTTTAAGCAATTTTTCCTTTTCGACATTGCTTACTTTTTGACTTTCTATATCCGCACTTTCTTTTGCAATCTCGGCATCTACAGCGAGTTTGTTATCCAGATGCTCTGTTTGTTTTTGGTTAAGCTCATGATACTTATTATGATAGGTAGATAAATTAGCTTTCGCTAGCTCTATTGAATACTTCTTATACTCCTGTTGAATTTCCAAGTATTTTTCAGTTTTTTTAGCTTCCTTTTCTAAAATAGCCAATTGCTCATTTAACTGATGCAACATATCCTCAATTCTAACCAAATCACTTTCAGTTGTTTCCAGCTTACTCTTTGCCTCTTTTTTCCTTTCTTTATAGATCGTGATGCCTGCTGCCTGTTCAATCATCTTACGGCGACTATTTTCTTTATCCTTAATAATATCGTCCACCTTCGCTAATTCAATAATCGAATACGAGTCATTGGTAATACCGGTATCCATAAAAAGATTAACGATATCCTTATGCCTACAAGGCGTATCATTCAGTCGATACTCACTATCCCCACTTTTAAAAAAACGGCGGGTTACGGCTACCGTACTAAATTCTGTTGGTAATAAATTTTTAGTATTTTCAAAAGTCAGGGTTACTTCAGCAAGACCGCTGGAATTCCTCGTTTTAGAACCATTAAAAACTAAAGATTCTAAATTTTCACTTCGTAAATTGGTCATTTTTTGCTCACCAATAACCCAACGAATACTATCAATGATATTACTTTTACCGCAGCCATTAGGACCAATAATCCCCGTAATACCAACATCAAAATTTAAAACAGTCTTATCAGGAAAGCTTTTAAAACCTTTTATTTCTAACTGTTTTAATTTCATAGTTATACCAAATTACTTATTGGAATGAATTGGCGAAGTTACAATAAATTTTAAATTATACAAAGTAAGAGTATAAGGTGGCTAAATCATTTCATCATAGTTTCTATTTTACTCGAAAAAAATATATCTTTGGCAAAAAATTACAACGCGTATTTATGATATCATCTAAAAATACAATCTACTCTTTCCCATTATTTTTTATATTATTCTTCTGTATAGTGTTAGCAATAACAGCTTGTACAAAAAGTAATACGGTGAATAATTTAACTGCCAATCAATTATTCCCTTTAAAAGTAGGCAACACATGGCTTTATGATAGAATAGATAGTTCGGCGAGTAGGAATGGCGATACAAATAGCATTCGTTTTTTTGGACCGCCTGAAACTTTTGGCAATTATACTTATTTTAGTATCTATCTAAAAAATGTAACAACTGGTTATGTAGCAGAAGGACCACTAAGCGATGTTCGCTATGATAGTTACAATATCAATGGCAAAACCTACCCTGCTTATTACGCATACTCCAATGGGCCTGGACTTGTACTTACACCTGATTCATTTACGCCCATCGGTGCAAAAAACGATAATCTTTATTTTGTAGATGCACCCGAGGGAACATCATATAATCGACCAAGTACATTTACATATATATACAAGGGTATCAATGAAATACCAATCAATACAGGCGGCGTAGTAGATACTTTTTTTACAGGGGACACACTATATAACACCGATCAATACAACATTACCAGTACAAATTATAGTGCTACGATTAATGGGACTAATTATACAGGTCTCTTTGTACTGCAAGGTAATAGTATAGGTTACAGGGCAGCTGGACCAAGTCGCACACCTTATCATAGCAATACATTTCCATACGCTTCTTTTAATAGAATGTTTAAAAGAGGCATCGGTGTTGTTTACATATTTTCTACAATTAACTTTTCTACTAATGAAAGATACCAAAAGCATAGTTGGACACTTATCAGTAGTTCTGTAACCCCTTAGAGTAATAGAAAAACGGGGGCACTTTTAGTTTGTGAGTAGTAAGCCTGTAAAATGTAAACTTAAAAGTAAAAAAAGAGTGCCTGAATATACCCATAAATTAGAGCTAAAAAGTTGCTTT